>CAZKGB010000465.1:0-2176 GCA_964551935.1 uncultured Lentimicrobiaceae bacterium
AAAAAATGCCCAAATATCACTGCTCGACCTTTCGCACGACAGCTATTCAAAAAAACTTCAAAATAAAATAGCGGCTTCCGGCTATTTTCAAATCAGGCATCAACTTTCAAACTTCAATCAAATTGAAAAGTCGTTTGCTACCGAAAACATCAAGCTGGTTGTGGTTATTGGCCGCGACTTTGGTAAACACCTTGTCAACAATCAGGATGCTACCGTTCAAATTATTACCGACGCCTCCGATCCCAACACGGCGAATATCCTTACCAACTATCTGCAGGCCGTTATTCATAACTTTTTACGCGAATCGGGAACCTTGCAAACCGCCGGGCTGAAAATAGAATCGCGGATGCTTTATAATCCCGAAAATAAAAGTGTCTTCATGTTCGTACCCGGGGTAATGACCATTATCCTGATGCTTGTTTCCGCCATGATGACCTCCATTACCATCGCCCGCGAAAAAGAGCTTGGCACCATGGAAATTCTTCTGGTATCGCCTTTAAAACCTTTTGTCATTACCATGGGTAAAGTTATCCCCTATCTGGTACTTTCGTTAATCAATGCCATCACCATTTTACTGTTGGGACTTTTTGTTTTTCATATGCCCATGAACGGGAGTTACCTGCTTCTGTTCAGCGAAATATTTCTGTTTGTACTCAGCTCGCTTACTTTAGGATTACTCATTTCAACCCTTACCGACTCTCAGCAAACCGCTATGCTCGGTTCCATGATGGGGTTGATGCTGCCCACTATTTTACTTTCGGGGTTTATTTTTCCAATTTCCAGCATGCCCGAAATACTTCAAATCATCAGCCACATTATTCCTGCAAAATGGTTTATTATCATTATTAAATCAATTATGTTAAAAGGTGCGGGATTGGAATCTATTGCGGTTGAAACCGGAATATTGGTTTTTATTACCTTGGTGCTGGGTGCTGTAACGGTTAAAAAATTTAAAATACGACTTGAGTGATGCGACGCATATTATTAATAGTACAAAAGGAGTTCAAACAGATATTCAGGGATAAAACCATGAAACCCATTCTGATAGCTATGCCCATTATTCAGCTGGCAATCCTGTCATATACTGCTGATTTTACGGTAAAAAACATCAGGATATTTATACAGGATCGCGATCATTCCGCCTTATCAATTCGTTTGATAAATAAAATCAATGCTTCTGAAAATTTTATTCTGGAAGAGGTGTCGCACACTTATAACGATGGGTTTAAGGCGGTTCAGAAAAACAAGATTGATGTAATCCTTAGCATTCCGGAGCATTTTAGCCGCGAGTTTATTGCGGGCCGTCAAGCTTCACTTTTTATTTCTGCCGATGCCATTAACAGCACCAAAGCGGGTATCAGTATCAACTACCTGCAAAACATCATCCTGATGTTTGGAGAGGAGCAGGCCCGGCAAAAAGGGATGACAGTTATTAAACCCGGCATCGCCGTTATCAAGCGCAACTGGTACAATCCCAACCTGGATTACAAATATTTTATGGTACCCGGCATTATGGTGTTGCTTGTAACCATGATTGCTTTGTTCCTTTCGGGTATGAACATTGTTCGCGAAAAAGAGATTGGAACCATCGAACAGCTCAACGTTACCCCAATTAAAAAATACCAGTTTATCATTGGAAAACTGTTGCCATTTTTAATCATCGGATTGTTTGAGTTTACCATCGGGCTTGCAGTAGCACTGCTTTGGTTTAAAGTCCCGTTTTTGGGAAGCATTGGTATTGTTTACCTTTTTACTTTTGTATACCTGATTCTTATTCTCGGAATAGGAATGTTTATATCAACCATAACCGACACGCAGCAGCAAGCACTCTTTATTGCCTATTTTTTCTCGGTGATTTTTATCCTTATGTCGGGACTTTTTACTCCCATCGAAAGCATGCCGGTATGGGCTCAAAAAATAACCCTGTTCAACCCCATTCGATATTATGTTGAGGTCATCAGGTTGGTGATGCTGAAAGGAAGTTCGTTTATGAGCATTAAGCTGAACTTTGCCATAATTACTTTTGCTGCACTGCTGGTTAACATGCTGGCCATACTTAATTACCGGAAGACCGCGTGAGGGCGGGCGCGATTTATCTTATAATTTAGCGCACGGTTTGTAACCGTGAGCTAATTAACCCAGATTTGTCATTAGAGATGACAAATCAGCCCAAAGG
>CAZKGB010000466.1:0-2170 GCA_964551935.1 uncultured Lentimicrobiaceae bacterium
ACAACAGCATGGTTACTCTCTTTTAATATCACCCTGATTTCGTTGTTCGCTGTGTAAGCGATAAAACTGTTGTCGGCCTCCGGTTTTTCCGAAACACCGGTAATGATAAAGGAGATGACAAACCGGTCGGTAACACCTTGATCGTACACAAAGTTATAATCTGACTTTTTAAGATCGGTAACCTGACCGGTATAATTATCGTAAAGCAACACTTCATCGATATCACCCACTTCAGATAAAGAGATAGTCAATGGGTCACCCTCTTTTCCTCTGACATCCAAAGGAATGGTTTCTACGGTTGAAGGCAACGCGTTAATCGACATCATACCGTTATCGGTTGAATAAATTTGGGGCCGGTTCTGATTAAAACTAAAAAGTTTATGGGCATCCAAATTACCATCCCATCCAGAGGTGGCTTCATCGTTTAGGCAGATGAGTGTTTCATCCTTTAAATTTCCGTTAGATATTTCGAGTCTGATTTTTTGCTGATTGGCACTACCGGAGCTCTTCAGAAAAGAGGTGTCGCTATGAACACAAACCTCTGAAGTCATTTGCAAAGTTCCGTTGTTGTTTCCGTCAGAAACCTGAACGAAGAAGCCCTGATTCATGGCAATATGTGCCGAACCTCCGTTGGTACCGCCACTGGTAGTGTTATAGGTTGCAAAATTTCCGTTATTATAAACATAAATGGTTCCTTCTACATCTGTTTTGGTCCAGCCTGTAGTGGCATCCCAATCGATGGCGGAAGTAAAAGGGTTTCCTACAAAATTGTATCCATAATCGCTGCCCGTGGCAGAACGAACCAGGTTGTTTGCGCTGCCGACGGTTCCGCTTCTGGCAGGCCCTGAAAAAGTAAAGGTTTGCGGTGTACTTCCGTCAACCCAAATCATCCAGCCTTTCATATCACCCAAATCGGTTGACAGGCTCGTGGCATAGGTATAAGTGTTGTCGTCTTCGTTATACGATTTCATCCAAACATCAGGGCTTCCGCCAAGGTAGAGTGCGTTAGCCGTTTGATTGTCAACGGGTGCCGAAAAACTGTGCCATTGGCCTGTTGTAGTATAACACTCGGCACTCACATCCCCCGAAATGGATCCATGATTGATTAAGGAGCCCTGATAGGATGAGGTTGACTTAACTGTTATAGTGGAACCCACCGTTAATGTAAGCCCTGCCGGAATGGTCATTTGGCCTTTTACAATCATAGGAGCTGTACCCGTATTCATATCCGAAGATAGTGTTAAGAAATAGCTTTGGTTTATTTGAATATTTCCGGGTTCAAAGGTTCCACCTGTTTGAGTAAAATAACCACTCAGTCCGCTTCCGGTTAAGGTACCAAACCGAAGATAGCCCGTTCCTGAACCGGGTGAAGTAAGTGACCCGCCGGTTTGTGTATAGTTACCGTAACAAACCAGGTAGCAATCTCCTGTGGCATTGGTCATTTCTAAGATTCCTCCCGTTAAACCAAATTCACCATGAACATACAAAGATTTATCAGTAGAGGTAGTTACCAGCCTTACATCTTTGCCATTGGACTCGCTCATGGTAAAATCACCTAGAACAGTTGTCAGTCCCTGAAGACCGACATTGCGTGCCTGTGCAGGCGCATTCCAGGTGAAGTTATAAAAACTCTGGCCAACGTTTCCCAGTTCTAAAAAGGTGGTAGCCGATCCAACGCCAATAATTTCGCAGGTTGAACCTGTTTCCCAGGTAGCAGTTGAAACATCAGCATCCGTATTATGCATATAGATTGCCCCGCTTTCAATTTTAATTTCCGCACTGGAGGAGCGTGTTAAGCTGCCCCGTTTTTCAAGTACACCGTAAACATCAAGGTCGGTACCCGTCCCATTTTTTAAAGTAGCGGTAATCCCATCGGCAACAATCAGCTTTCCCCCAGCAATAACATTTATTTGATCGACGGAAACAGATTCATCGATGGTAACCACATCTCCGTTGCTTATGGCCACGGCAGCATCGTACCAGTCAGGTGTAAGGAGCGCATCTTCGTATGTTGAGGTGGTGCCGCTATAATATTGCCATGTGGTTGAATCGCTCCAGTTTCCGGTTGCTTTGGATGCATAGGCAGGGCGTAAAAGTTGAACTGCACCCCCTATAGTTGTATCAATATAATTTCCGGTTCCTGTATTGTGATTATTCACAACGCCTGCAA
>CAZKGB010000467.1:0-2168 GCA_964551935.1 uncultured Lentimicrobiaceae bacterium
CAGGTCGTCATCGCTTTTTTCCCAGGTTAATAAAAAATCTTTTTTATATAGAGCTGGGTTTAATTGTTTTAAAGCGTTAATTCTATCTTTTAGTCCCATAATATACTATTTTTCGATGGTTACATTGGCAAACTGATAAGCATAGGCGGCATAAAAAGCGGAGGCAGTAACCAAATGATCTACCGGCACTTTTTCGTTGGGTGCGTGAGCCATTACTTCGTTGCCGGGACCGAAACCAATAGTTGGAATACCGTAAACCCCGTTAATTACCACACCATTTGTTGAGAAGGTCCATTTATCCACCAATGGTTTTTTACCAAACAGATTTTCGTAAGCCGAAACCCCTGTTTGCACTACCGGATGATCTTCGCTCATTTTCCAGGTAGGATAATATTTTTCCATACCGTATTCCAAACCTGTCCAGGCTTTTTCGTTGTACTGCAACACCTCTACTTTGGCATTCATATCTTTAACAATCTCTTCAATCTCCTTTACAGCCGACTCTTTGGTTTCGCCCCAGGTAAGCCGCCTGTCGAGATGAATTTTAGCAAAGTCGGAAACAGCGCAGAGCGATGGGGCACCGGTAACCATTTGAGAAATGGTAACACTTCCTTTTCCAAGAAACTCATCGTAGGCCAGTCGTTCGTTCAGCTTTTCAATTTCCAGCGCTGCGCGCGAAGCCATATAGATGGCGTTTTTGCCTCTTTCGGGAGCCGAGCCGTGTGCCGAGAGTCCGTAAAAGCTGACGGTTATTTCCATGCGTCCGCGGTGGCCGCGATAAATGTTAAGGTTGGTAGGCTCGGTGCTAATGGCAAAGTCAGGACGAATTTTATCCTCTTCAACAATGTATTTCCAGGGTAGTCCGTCGCAATCCTCTTCCATTACGCTGCCCACAAAATAAACGGTAACATCTTTGTCGAATCCGAGCTCTTTTAAGATTCTACCCGAAGTTACAAACGAAGCCGGCCCGCCTTCCTGGTCCACCGAGCCGCGCCCGTGAACGAAGCCGTCCTTTACTTCACCGCTAAGCGGATCAAACTCCCAGGCTTCCAGATTACCGAAATCAACGGTATCCATGTGCCCGTCGATGGCCAGGATTTTTTTACCATGGCCAATACGGCCAATCACATTTCCCAGCCCGTCAATAAACACTTCATCAAAACCGGCCTCTTCCATTTGCCGTTTCAACTCCAACTGCACCTCTTTTTCCTGTGTGCTCAACGATTTAATTTTTACCAACTTCGATAAGTTAGAGGCTGTATAGTCTCTGTACTTTTCCGCAAGCTCGTTGATTTTTTCATCTATCTCTTTCATCTCTTTAATTTTTAGCCCGCTAAATTAGTAAAAAAGAGGCAAAAGCCCCCTGTTACGGGCATCACATTTGTTAATTTTTCTTGTTGGAGGAGAACGTTTTAATTTGGTTAGTGAATGGCTTGCGAATATTGAATAAGTGATAAAATGATAGTTACTTGTATTCAAGGGTTTAATACCGAAGACACTTTCAATGTAGTCCAATCTCAAAAACTCGATTGAACTATTTTTATATAAGTTGCGGCATGCACTATATTTTTTTTGTGTCGTTATTCATCTAATATTTGCTTCACTTTTTCCTTTAAGGCCTCCTTGTCAGGAAGATACAATTGATATTCTCCAATAGCTAATTTGTTTGTAACGCTGGCAGTCGCATATTCCACAAATATGTCATCTTTTGCCGAAGCTAATATTATCCCGATAGTTTCATTGTCTGTTTCGCCTATAACTTCTTTATTGAAATAATTCAAATAGGTTATCATTTGTCCTACATCTTTATGTTCCACCTCATTTACTTTAAGGTCAATTAAAACGAAACATTTTAAGATGTAATTGTAAAACACTAAATCAACAAAATTATGTTTATTTGCTAATGTTATTTTGTATTGTCTTCCAACAAAAGCAAAACCTTTTCCCAATTCCAATATAAAATATTGCAGGTTATCCAAGAGTTTTTTTTCTAATTGAGTTTCTGTTAAAATATTGTGTTGAGAGATACCAAGAAATTCAAACACATAAGGTTCTTTGATTAAATCATTCTCATTACTTGGACTGTGGCCGCTTTTGGATAATTCAAGTATTTCTTTTTTATTTTTACTTAAGTTTATTCCTGTTTTTTCTTTTTAATGCACCACAAC
>CAZKGB010000468.1:0-2161 GCA_964551935.1 uncultured Lentimicrobiaceae bacterium
AAAATTTTAAAAAACACCCTGCAATAAATTGCAGGGTGTTTTTTTTGCATTTTTTTCAACAAAAGTGATTAAGCTGTTTTATGTGTTTTGTTAAAAACCGGGTGGCAGCTTTTAGCAACTAATCTAACTCTTTTTTATAAGTTTCCGGGATGAAAAAGGTGGTTATAATGGCAATAATGCAAGTGGCTATCAGATAGTAGGCCGGCATCCAAACGTTTCCGCCTGAAACTTTTACCAACCAAGTGCAAACAAGGGGCGTTGTACCTCCAAAAATTGCCAACGATAAATTGTAACTTACCGAGAGTCCGGTGTATCGAACCTTTGCCGGAAACATTTCCGTCATAAGTGCCGGCATTACTGCCTGAAACATGGCCTCAAGAATGGCAAAGGCCAGCATGGCCGTAAGTATTGAATAAAAAGTGTTGTTAAACATTAGTGAAAACAGCGGGTAACTGAACACGACAAAACCAACAAGAGATAGTAATAGAAGTGTTTTTCTGCCAATCTTATCACTTAAATGGCCAAATAGCGGAATGATGAGCATTAAAAAAACAATGGTTATGGTATGCGCGGTTAGCGCTTCGCTAAGTCTCACATGGTGAAAAGTGTGTAAGTAGGAGGGGAGGAAAATAAAAATGAGATAAACCGAAACGCCAAAAGCCCAGCTTATTAATATTATTTTTAAGGCTTGCATCTTATAATGTGCCCAAAATTCAGCCAACGGCAGTTTGGCATTCTGTTCCTCCTTTTTTAATTTATTAAAATGTTCATCTTCCTTGGGGAGCCCTTTCAACAAGAAACGAAATAGACCCGGTAAATTCGCCTCCCACCGATAGTCCCTGGAGAAGCCTTAAAATCACTAATAGCAAAGCGGCAACCCAATGCCGAAATTAACTGCACAATTTTATCCTGATGCGGAAAAAATTGAGCGCCGATAACAGTGGCAAAAAAGCCATAGACAGTAAAATCATACCACTCCAATACATTGCCTGAAAAGCCCGCAATGAGTGATCGTTTATCAGGTTTGTTAGTGAAATTGTTTTCCATGATGTTAGTATTTAGATTATTAATGAACTGCACGTTGTCTGCAGTATTAATTTTTCCGTAAGTACCAGCTAATTATTCTTCTTAAGTTTTTCATTATTCAAATGACGCTTACTATCACGGGTCGTTTTTTTTAGGAGGTTATCATGAAACGCTTCTGTCAGGTCAACGCCCGTTTGGTTTGCCAGACAAATAAGTACAAACATGATATCGGCCATTTCATCCGCCATGTTATAGTTTTTATCAGATTCTTTAAACGATTGTTCTCCAAATTTTCTCGCCATGATACGAGCCAGTTCACCCACCTCTTCAGTGAGAATGGCCATATTGGTCAGTTCGTTAAAGTATCTTACTCCCGTGGTATTTATCCATTGATCAACCGTTTCCTGTGCCTCTTTTATGGTCATGATTTGATGATTTTTAAGTCAAAGGTAGATAAACTTTTAACAACTTCCGCATTATTGGTTCTGTCAAACAAATCAGTAGGACATCAGTAATTACCGAATCACAAATTAAAGTATCTTTGCCGCCTCTATGGAAATATTTAAAAATGAAATCAGGCCTTATGTTGCTAAAACATTCTCAGGCCTTGAAAACGAGTTGGCTACCGAATTAAAATTCCTGGGTGCCGATAATATTGAAATCATCAAACGCGGCGTAAAGTTCGAGGGTAACAAGGAGTTGCTTTACCGGGCTAATTATCTTGTACGCACTGCCATCAGAATATTAACACCCATTACTGAGTTTAAGGTTACCGACGAGCAAAGTTTATACGATGGCATTAAAGCCATTCAGTGGGATGAGATTATGACGCACAAGCAGACATTTGTCATGACAGCTGATGTGTTTCATTCGCAGATTGATCACTCTCATTTTGCCGCTTTAAAAGCCAAGGATGCCTTGGTAGATTTTTTTAGAGATAAAATCCGTCGTCGTCCTTCGGTAGATAAGGATGCTGCCGATTTTTATATCAATATTCATATTAGTCATAATGTGTGTACCGTGTCGTTGGATAGCTCGGGCGAATCGTTGCATAAACGAGGATATCGTATTGGCGCCGACAAAGCACCGTTGAATGAGGTATTGGCAGCAGGGCTTATCAAACTCTCGGGATGGA
>CAZKGB010000469.1:0-2149 GCA_964551935.1 uncultured Lentimicrobiaceae bacterium
ACGGGGTGTGGTGCAGTTGGCTAGCATGCTTGCATGGGGTGCAAGTGGTCGCAGGTTCGAGTCCTGCCACTCCGACACAAAGGTCGCAGGTTCCTCCCGAAGGTTTTCGGGAGCCACTCCGACAAAAAAAAGGGTTAGTTTACAAAATGGTAAACTAACCCTTTTTTTATGGGTTTCAACCTGAATGGCTGCGTAAGCCTGACTTCAATGTATTACTTTGCTACTTCAAAGTCCATGGTCATGGTGCGGTTTCCAAAAGTAACTTTCACGGTGTAAATTCCGTTATCCCAATCCGAAACATTTAAAGTATAATCAAGTATTGGCATGGAAGCCGTTCCCTTGTAAAGTTCTTTTACTTTTTTTCCTTTAGCATTGTAAACATCGGCCTGCACAGTAGTATTACGAACTCCCGAAATTTTAATAATAGTAGTTGCTGTTGCCGGTTGCGGGAAAACATGGATTCCCGGTTCTTCTACTTTTGGTCCTTTGTTCATACCACCGCGATTCATATCTCTTTTGTTCATTCCTCCACAGTTTCCCATTCCGGGGTTCCCTCTCATACCCCGGCTTCTTCCCATTTTTTGTCCGCGATTCATTCCACGGTGCTGCATGGCCATTTTTTCATAATTCATATTGGGGTTCCATAGAAGAATAAAGGCCGGATCTGTCATTTTTTCCATTATGTTTTGGGGGCCGCGATGGCGTTCCGGAAGGTTGTTCTTAACGCGAATAGCATCCAGGTCTTTAGTCCATTCTGCTTTTTTTTGCGTCATTACTTTGGTATATTCCTTTTTTAAATCGGGATGAGCATCAACAATTTTATCAATTCTGCTTTTGAAAGCAGTAAAATGTGCTTCCTGGATATTGTCTCTGTTTTCAGGAGTTACCTGCCCCCTCATACTTCCGCGAACAGCTTCCTTTTCTTCGTTTATTTTAAGAAGCTCTTCCGTTTCTTCTTTGGTGAGTGCGTCCATCCAAATTTTCTTTTGTTTAAGAAGCTCAGGTTTGATGTTTTGTTCCATATACATTCTGAAGGCCTGACGTGGCCCGTTTTCGTTTCCATTGCCACAAGGTTGGGCAGTTAATCCTAAACCGCTCAATAAAAACAGACCGGTTATCATACTCATAATAATTTTTTTCATCTTTTTAAGTTTTAAGGTTTGCCAGTTAGACATCGATAAAGAAGATTTTATTCCTGAAAGTAATAAAAGGTGCAACATTATTAACTATCACCTTGTCAACGTGAGCACTTTCAGTACTAAAATGATAGTTTGCAAAATCATCCAAGTCGGGTTTTATTGTACTTTTGCATCCTTAAAGGGAAGATGATGAGGAAAAATTTGTTGATTTTTTTGTTGGGAATTTTATCATGGCCGCTTGTGAGCAAGGGACAGGTTAGAGAGTATAAAACATCAAAAATAGAAACCAAAGCACCGGTAATCGATGGGCGTATCGACGAACCTGTCTGGAATAGCGTTAAATGGCAGGGCGATTTTACCCAAAAGGAACCTTATGAGTTTGCCTCGCCAAGTCAGAAAACAGTGTTTAAGGTTTTATATGATGACAACAATCTTTATGTTGCTGTAAGGGCTTTTGATGATGAGCCGGATAAAATTGAAAAGCGGCTGGGTCGTCGCGACCATTTTGAAGGCGATTGGATTGCCGTGGGAGTTAGCAGCCATTTCGATCATCTTACCGGATACGGTTTTAGTGTTAATGCCCTAGGTGTTAAGGGGGATGGAATAGTTACCAACGATACCAAATGGGACGATACCTGGAACCCGGTTTATTATGTTAAAACCAGCATAGATGATAAAGGCTGGGTAGCAGAGTTTAAAATTCCTTTTAACCAGTTACGATTCGGCAAAAAGGAAAACTATGTTTGGGGCTTTGAAGTGATGCGGTATCTTTTCAGAAAACAGGAAATGTCGCTGTGGCAAATGGTGCCGCAGGATGCTTCGGGATGGGTGAGTATGTGGGGCGAGTTGAAAGGAATCAGTAATATTAAACCAAAAAAAGAGGTTGCCCTTATACCTTATGTAATGGGTGGAGTTGAAAAGAGTCCCAAAGAAGAGGGAAACCCGTTTAAAACAGGAACCGAATGGAACTACAATGCCGGTTTGGATGGTAAAATTGCCATTACCAATAA
>CAZKGB010000470.1:0-2148 GCA_964551935.1 uncultured Lentimicrobiaceae bacterium
ACCGATAACCGTTCCTAGTTTATATTTTTTAATCTGATAAGGAAACAGTGCTCCATCAGAAGCAGAGTAATTATCAATAAGCAACACTTTAGGCCCCAACATCATCTGCTCGGGCTTGGTGGTGATACTATTGTTTCGTGAAGTACCATAAAGGGTTAACTTGCGAGCCAGACGCTCGATAATCATGGGTGAAACGTTTCCGCCACCATTACCCCGGTCGTCGATAATTAAAGCCTTTTTGTTTAGCTGTGGATAGAAAAGCTTCACAAACTCGTTAAGGCCTTCGGGTCCCATATCGGGGATGTGGATGTATCCCACCTGGCCGTTGGTAGCCTTATCAACTTTTTCAATATTATCCATAACCCAGTTGTAGTAGTAAAGTCCCGCTTCATCATCAACAGGAATTACCAGCTCGTTGTGAGCACCATCTTTTGATGGCTGCGAATTAATCGAGAGCATCACCTCTTTTCCGGCAGTTCCCACCAGCAGGGTAAACAGGTCGTTGGTTTCGGTTACCGGTTTCCCGTTAACGGCAATAATAAAATCACCTTCTTTTACATTAACACCGGGTTCGGTAAGTGGCGAGCGTGCTTCCCTGGTCCAGTTTTCCCCTTTCAGAATCTTATCAATTCGGAAATAGCCGGAAGCATCGCGGCTTATTTTGGCACCCAGCAATCCGGTTTTAATTCTTTTGGGCGAGGGTTTGTCGCCCCCATTTATATAGGCATGGCCGATGCTGAGTTCGCCAATCATCTCACCAATAAGGTAGTTTAAGTCGTTGCGGTTTTTAACATAAGGTACCAATACCTGGTATTTATCCTTTATTTTTGCCCAATCGAGGCCATGCATATTGGGAGCGTAAAAGAAATCACGCATCTGGCGCCAGCTCTCCACATATATCTGATTCCACTCTTCCTGCAAGTTAACCATCACTTTCATGTTGCTAACATCAACAAATTCCTTTGGTTTTATTTTTGAAGACGGGAGGTTGATAACGGCATATTTACCTTGCATGTTTACCAGCATCTTCTTTTTGTCGGCTGAAATAACAAAAGAGCCGATTTTACCCAAATCCGTTGCCTTTTTGGTTTTAAGTGTAAACAGTTGCATCTGCATACCGTCTTTGCTGGAGTTAAAAGCGTAGTAGATTTTACCTTTCACGGCAGACAAGCCCCAGTAGCTACCGGGTTTTTCGGATACCTTTATCACTCTATCGGCAATACCGTCGAAGTCGATGTTGATGTTTTTATCGGATGAGGAGGATACTTTTTTATTCTTTTCAGATTTTTTATCCGTCTTTTTAGCTTTACTCTTCTCCTGTTTTTTGATATCCACTTCATCATTTTCAGGGGCAAAAGGCGAAGAGATCTCTTTACGCAAGGTTACCATGTACACTTGTTGCATATCCCGGTAGGCATGATTCCACTCTGTCCAGCTGTAGATGGGATGAAAATCGCGCGAAGAGACAAAATAGAGGTATTTTCCCTCGGGGTCAAACTCGGGGCTTCCCGCGCTGTACCACTCATCGGTAACAGCGTTGGTTTGTTGGCTATCCAGGCCATAAACCATAATCCGGTTCATCGTCCGGTTGCGCGGCAATGTATAAGCAATCCAACGGCTATCGGGCGACCAGGTGTAATCGCGAATCTCCCAGTCCTTCGAGTCCTCAACAACCGTTACCACCTTTTTCGTATCCACGTTTAGGTATTGCAACCTGCCCATTTTATCGGACCACAACAGTTTTTTGCTGTCGGGCGACCAGATCGGGTTGTATTTGTATGTATCGGAATGGGTTGTAAGCTGAATCGCCTCTTCCAACCCGTTTTGGTTTTGAATGTAAATCTCATCTTCACCCGTGCGGTCGCTGATGTAGGAAATGTATTTGCCATTTGGCGACCACTCTACATTGCGGTCGTGGGCGCCTGACGACTGGGTGAGGTTGCGGGTGATGCCATGCTTGGCAGGAACCGTGTAAACATCGCCACGGGCACCAAAAGCAACTCTTTTACCATCGGGAGCAAGCGCCCATGAGCGGATAAGTTTAGAAGCATCTTTCAATGCGTTACGACCGGTAATAAAGTCGTTTTCGATGTAAACCGGAATTTTAGTAATTTCGCCGGTGGAGAATTTGTAATTAAAAAGCTCGCC
>CAZKGB010000471.1:0-2142 GCA_964551935.1 uncultured Lentimicrobiaceae bacterium
AGCTTTGCCCTGCTCCATCGATTCCGAACCACATTTCAATTCGTAAACACTTTTTGAAGATGATAATACGTTCAAATCGATAATTTCACTTCTCAATTCACTTCCGCTGCCCAGGTTAATGGTTTTGGCTTCGGCATTAGTAACGGTTAAAGCAGTTAAAGCACTGGCTAAAATTGATCCTGAAACAAGAGCGGTTTTTTTCATTTTGTTTTGCATGATAATAATTTTTAATTGTTTAATACATTTCATTTTTTAACGGATTCGCTATTATAGTCGCGGATGTTTTCAGTTCCTTACAAAAAACAATATTTTTATCCTTTTATCTCTTGCTTCCACGGTTTCACTGTTTTACTAAAGTCAGCAGCATACTTTAAAAATCTTATCTTTGACGCGACAATAACCCTGACTATGTTAGCCGATAAACAAAAAGTATTAAATCTGATTCCGCAAAAACCTCCTATGGCCATGGTAGATGGTTTATTGGAGAGTGATTCGGATAAAACCATTTCAACACTTACCATAGAAGCCGGCAACCTTTTTGTAGAGGATGGCTTTTTCAAAGAAACCGGTTTAATTGAGCACCTAGCCCAAACAGCAGCCCTTCGATCGGGATACGAATCTCGCGAAGCCGGCAAAGAGCCTCCGGTAGGGTTTATCGGCTCGGTAAAAAGGATGAAGATTTTTTCGTTACCGCGAATCGGTGATACGCTTGTTACTACCCTGACCATTGTTATGAATATGGAGAACATCTCCATCATTAAAGGTGAAGTTTCGGTTAACGATAAACCGGTTGCCGAGGGTGAAATGAATATTTTTTTGCAGGAAAAACTATAAACCATGAAAGCAAAGGAAGTTCCACAAGACGACGAAAACCTGTTAGAAGGTAAATTTAAAGACCCCATTTACACACTGGATGAAGAGGGCAATTACACCACCTCATACAGTGTTGGCTGGGACGTTAAAAACGCCGTGTTAAAAAATGCCTGGGAAGTTATCAACGAAAAGATGGAGCAGGCACGCCGGGATGTTATTGCAGGCAAAGCAAGTCCCATTAAATATTACATGGAAAAAACCATTATGGATCCCTCGCTGTTGGCAAAATATACCGGATACTGGAAATGGACCGTGAAGAAACACCTCAAACCAAAAGGTTTTAATAAGTTAAACAAAGAGGCTTTAAAAAAATATGCCGATATTTTTGACCTCACGGTGGATGAACTTAAAGATATTGACAGAATTAAGAACGACAAGACAGAAGAATGAATATAGAGATGAATTTTGAACACCGTCAGTTGGCACACTGCGAAAACGGTGTCGTTTCCAATATGTTACGCTATCACGGCATCGACCTGAGCGAACCCATGATTTTTGGCATTGGCTCGGGTTACTTTTTTTCACACATGCCTTTTTTAAAAGTTGACAACATTCCGGTAACCTCATTCAGGCCGTTACCGGGTATTATTTTTAAACGGGTTTCAAAACGGTTGGGCTTTCATTTTGAAAAACATCGCTATAAAAACCCCTACAAGGCCATGGAGGCGCTGGACAGAAATCTGGAACAGAAAATCCCCACCGGTATGCTGGTCGGGGTTTATCATCTTACCTATTTTCCTACCCGTTACCGGTTTCATTTTAACGCGCACAACATTGTTGTGTATGGCAAAAAAGAGGATAGCTACCTGATTAGCGATCCCATCATGGAGAAAAAAACCACCTTGTCGCATAAGGAGTTGATGCGCGTACGTTATGCCAAGGGTACCTTTGCTCCCAAAGGACACATGTACTGGCTAAAAAACATTCCTGAAAGTTTTGATGTAAAAAATGCCGTTATCAAAGGCATTAAACACACTTGTAAAGATATGACTTCCATTCCCGTTCCCATGTTTGGCGCCAAAGGAATTAAGTTTTTATCCAAAAAGTTCAGGCAGTACCCCGTGAAACTCGGTGCTAAAAAGGCTTCGCTTTTTACAGGCCAGATAGTCAGGGCACAGGAAGAAATTGGCACGGGTGGAGCAGGATTCCGCTACATGTATGCAGCCTTTTTACAGGAAGCTGCCGGCGTGATTGACAAGCCGGAATTAAAACAGCTCTCGTACGAAATGACGGAAATTGGCGACAGATGGCGGGAGTTTGCCGTAATTG
>CAZKGB010000472.1:0-2119 GCA_964551935.1 uncultured Lentimicrobiaceae bacterium
GATTCCATTAACACAAAGGTGGTCCGCCCCAGGATTACCGAAACCACAGCCTTGGGGGCCGCTTATCTGGCAGGTCTGGCAACAGGTTTCTGGGATAGTATTGATGAGGTAAAAAAACAGTGGCAGGTTGACCGCGTGTTTTCTCCGGGTGAAAATCTGGAAAAAATCCGGGAAGTAATTATCAATTGGAAACGAGCCATCGAGCTTAGTAAAAACTGGTATCAGTCGCATTAAATAACTTAGTACCATGAACAGGGAATCTACCTTAATAAAAATCAAAAACAAAACAAAAACATGGGATGTTGTAATTATTGGCGGTGGCGCCACCGGGTTGGGTTGTGCTGTTGATGCAGCGTCCCGAGGCTTTAAAACGCTGTTGCTGGAACAGGAAGACTTTTCCAAAGGTACCTCAAGTCGAAGCACAAAACTGGTGCATGGCGGAGTCCGTTACCTCCAGCAAGGCGACATATCACTCGTGTTTGAAGCTTTGAACGAGCGCGGCCTGATGTTTAAAAATGCCCCACACCTGGTTTCCAACCAATCCTTCGTTATTCCTACCTACGACTGGTGGGGAGGCCCTTTTTACACCATCGGGTTAAAGGTGTATGATTTCATGGCCGGCAAATTAGGATTTGGCTCATCTAAACACCTGTCGCGCGAAGAGGCTATGGAGGCTCTGCCTACCGTGGAAAGGGATGGTCTTAGAGGTGGAGTAATTTATCAGGATGGACAGTTCGACGATTCCAGAATGGCCATCAGCCTGGCTCAAACAGCCGTTGATTATGGTGCTTCGGTGTTGAACTACTGTAAAGTTACCGGCCTGTTAAAAGAGGGTGATCTTATTACCGGTGTTGTGGCCGTTAACAGTGAAACCGATGAAGAGTTCACGATAAAATCGAAAACGGTTATCAATGCAACAGGTGTCTTTTCTAACGAGATTATTAAAATGGATGAACCCGATGGAAGGGATATCGTTGTCCCCAGCCAGGGTATTCATCTGGTGTTAAGCAAAGATTTCCTGCCCAACGAATATGCTATTATGGTTCCTAACACGCCTGACGGGAGGGTAATGTTTGCTGTTCCATGGCATAATCATGTGGTTGTGGGAACCACTGATACGCTCATGGAAAACCATTCACTCGAACCGGTAGCACTGGATGAAGAGATAGATTTTCTGCTTGAAACAGCAGGACAGTATCTGGTGCGACGGCCTACGCGTATGGATATTTTGAGCATGTTTGCCGGATTGCGCCCGCTGGCAAAACCCGATGAGGGACAAAAAGAGACCAAAGAAATTTCACGCGGGCATAAAATTATGATCTCAATGTCGGGGTTGATAACCATAATCGGTGGCAAATGGACTACCTATCGAAAAATGGCGGAGGATGCTATCGAAAAAGCCATTATCCTCGGCGGGTTGCCTGATCGGGAATGTATTACCAAACATTTACCCATACACGGATTTACCATGGATGTTGACCCGCATATCGATCCATTGGCATCCTACGGTATTGAAAAAGAAAAAATGTTAGCACTGGGCGAAGATGAGAAGAGACTTTCAGGGTTGTTGAGTGAAAAGCTTCAAATTTACAAATCACAGGTAGCCTGGGCGGTTCGAAACGAAATGGCTCGTACGGTAGAAGATTTTCTGGCACGACGCACACGGGCACTCTTCCTCGATGCCCGCGAAAGTTTGAGAATTGCCCCCGATGTGGCTGTTATCATGGCGAAAGAGTTAGGAAAAACAAGGCGATGGAGGTTGAGCCAGCTTGCCGCTTACGAAGAGGTGGCAAAAAACTATTTTATTGAATAATGCCGATACCTGATTTACATTTATATAAACTTAATAATAATCGCATTGAAAGAGCTTATTGCTTATTGAAAGTGTAAAAAAAAGATTTAAACCATGCAGGAACTTTTTGGAGAATTTTTAGGGACTTTTATTTTGATATTACTTGGCAACGGCGTGGTTGCCAACGTTAACCTGGAAAAAACATTTAGTAAAGGGGGCGGTTGGATTGTTATCACCGCCGGTTGGGGAATGGCGGTATTTATTGCCGTATTTGCCACGGCCGATTTAAGCGGAGCTCATTTAAATCCTGCCGTAACGGTTGGCCTC
>CAZKGB010000473.1:0-2106 GCA_964551935.1 uncultured Lentimicrobiaceae bacterium
AGTCAAATTGGAGTACTTTTTGTATAAACCAAAACGTTGGTCAACATGTTTCAAAGATAAGTGTTTTATCGGTTCAGGCTATGATAGGTTTTAATTAACGGTTGAAGCCATCTGCTGTTTTCGTCCACAACGTTTGAAAATTTTTCAAACGATAGTTGTGCGCCCATTTTTTGTCCAACCTCAACCTGAAGCGCTTTTGCTTCGCGTGCAGTCAGCCCAAACTCTTTAAGCAGAAGCAGATAACGAAAAGCCTGTAAGCTATTATCTTTTGAGAGATAATAATAAACAACCCTTTGCACGCTGTTTCTGTTTTGCTGGGTTTTTAGAATTTGGTATTGTCCCGTGGGTGTTACCCCCAATAAATCCAGCTTATGATTCACATAATAGGCATCCAGTCCGGCAAGTTGTTCCCACACTTCGTTATAACCGTACGCGTATAATTTGGCCTTTACCTTTTCATATTTTTCGATGTAGGTAAAGGCAAAACGATAGCGGTATTGCAGGCCTGTAATCATTAAGGTATCCAGTTTGCAACTTCTGTGCGACCCGATCAGCTTTTCTGCTTTTTTCATGGTTTGAGCCGCTTCGCTCCACTTTTTCAAGCGGATTCGGTTTTGAAGTACTTCCAGGTAGTTTTTAAGCGAATAACCGGCATCCACACATCCCCGGTTTCCCAACATTGCTTTAAGTTCGGCAACTTTGTTGCTCACCTCGCTATTCTGTTCCAAAAAGTATTTATGCTGAAAAGCTACAATTTTTTGATAAGAATTCTGAGCCGCATCCATGTTGTTGGCCCAAACCTCCAACTTTGCCTTTTCGATGTTATGAAGGATAACCGGAACCGCTGTTTGGTTCATCAGCTCATCGAGCCTGCCTATTCTGTAACTCAAAAAGTCATTTTGCAATTCGAGGGCGGTACTAAAATTGTCCATCGCCTCATCGTGTTTGCCGTTATCCATTAGAATCTCACCCCTTTGGATAAATTCTAATATCAGCCCGTAAGCAACCTTTTCAATCATTTCTGCAGCCTGTTCATCTCCATTTACAAACTCAGCTCTTAACTCACGGAAACTTTTAACCGTTTGCATCCTCAGCAAAGCTTCGTCGAGGTAACCATTGTTTAACGCTGTTTGAGCCGAACGGATGTACCGACGGTAAAGCTTTTGATAGGCAGGCGATTTCAGTTTTAAAATATCCTTCTTTTCCTGAGGAGTGAATGCAAGATGTTGAAAGCGGTAAAAGAGATCCGATATAACCTGGTAACTATTATTTTCTACTTCATATTTTGCAAATTGTATCAATGTACTTTGAAACAATGGCAAGAAATTGGAAACTTTACCCCGATAATTTCGGGCTGTTGTTTTATACAGGTTATCAGCCTTCAGAATATATCGAACGCCCATGGTGCGGTTGCCTGCCCGGTAACTTGCGACAGCCACTCTTAAATAGGAGGTCATCATACCGTCCAGCACGCCGTTTAGTTGTTCACTAAATGCCGGTTCTTCAATTACCCCGGGCGCCATCTGCGACCACAAAGCGGCATTGTCAACCATTATCATGGCGGAGGTGTACTGTTCAGCCTTTTTGTAAAGGTTTGCCTGAGAAAGCAGCTCATCAAACACCCTTTGACATAAACTAATATCGGTACGCTTATTAGGAGTGAAGCTGTTGCATAATTTGTTGTAAAAAGCATCTGTTTTATCGTCGTGCACCAGCCTGGCCATCTGCCGGTAAGAGGCAGCAAGATAGGGCTGATAGTTGCTTTCATAGGTTAGATATCTCACCGATAAACCGGAAATCTTTTTAGCAGTATGTTCCGCCTCGTTGTTCGTTGCATCTTTATCCATCCAATGCATCGAGAGGGTTCGCTCGCGGGTTTCAAGGCGTCTGGCCTTCGCCAACAAAGGCAGTAACTTTTTCGGGTCACGGTTTTTAATAGGAAGCACGGATACTAAATGTAATTTTTCAATCCTGTATAGCGCCCGATGCACTTCAAGATATTTTAAGATTACATCATCAGCTTCATGATTGGTTTTGTTTTTAAGAATATTGGACAATACCGAGTAAAAACCATAGTAGTGATTGGCTATTCCCGCTGCAGCCGAA
>CAZKGB010000474.1:0-2089 GCA_964551935.1 uncultured Lentimicrobiaceae bacterium
TGCCGGTATAAACATCAATGTTTCGGAAGCCGTAAATCTTAATGTGGGCGCTTTCTCGAATACAACATTTCCCGTGTTCAGTAATATTGATTACTCATACGGACTCCTTAACGGAATTAAACTCGGGTTTACGTATAAATTAGGTAAATAGAGAAGTTACAGGAGCTTTAAGAGGTGGAAGAATTATAGACTGAATATTTTTCAGGACTTTGGTTCTCATTTTTTCTTAAATCCAAGAATACGATAGTTCAATGAGGTCAGGAATGATTTCCTGTCGCCAACGATACCGGCTTCAAACCTGAGCTGCCAGTGTTTGTCAAGCTGAAATTGCGTACCCAGCAACATATTCCACATTTGAGCAACCTGTTTATCAATTCCATACTCTATTACTGATTCACCCTCTCTGGCATCAAGGGCATCAACAATAGGAGTTAATTTCTTGTCAGCTAATTGTTGTTGAAAAGGTGTAGCTTCGTTATCATACCAATTCCAGTAATTATCAACAATTTCATCTTTCTTGTCCCAAACTTCTTGCGGTAATGCTTCACTCATTTTAACAGCACCAATGGTTTCCGATTGCATTTTAATCCGCATGGCACCAACCCAGATAGCAATATTCCGATAAGGTTTCTTTTTGAAAGTGAAAGTGTGACCAACCCTGATACCCATTACATTAGCTCGTGTAGCTTTATCAAGTAGTTCGGGTTTGTTCCAGGTAAAGTTAAAATCGCCCGAAATCCACACCGGGCCAATTCCTCCTGCAGCCAGAATACCAAATCCGGCAGTAGAAATTTTTTGATCAACTACTGACTGAAGTTCAAACGGAATGTCGCCAAGCCTGTTTATATTTACTTCAGTATGGGAGTTTCCAAAACCAAATATGCCATAAACATTCAGGAATGGAAATATCCAAATGTCAGGTCTTACGTTAATTGAGTATGAAACATTCCGGTTTTCGCCAAAACCTAAAAGATCTTCTCCGTTTTCATCAACAACCGGTGTTAATTCAAAACTGTTTTCAGAATTATAAGCATTCTGAAAACCAAGTTGAAGGTTGTCGATTAATATTCCCTGATCAGCCCAAAAGAAGTTAGCCATGAACCCTATGGGATAAGGGATGTCAAACCCTTTGCTGTAAGCACCTTGCCCAAGAAACGGAAATACATAATTGTATTTTACCTGTTTTAAACTGTCTTCATAAGACTGGTATTTTGGTCTGACTCTTTTAGAAGTGTATTGAGCCTGGCTCTGTAATGTGCCTGCCAGGATAAATACTACAATTAACATTGAAATTTTGTAAAGTGTTTTCATAATGATATTATTTTTTTGGGTTTATTATTTGTTCTTTTTTTTGGGTTTTTCTCCGGCACCAATGGGGATATTCATTTTAATAAAGAATGAACTGTTTTTTGTTCCGGGCATTCCTTTAAATACATTTACAAATCCGTAGTAGTATTTGGCTCCGATGGTCCAGCCGGTTCCCTTAAAAAGCTTGTACCCGATACCTGCCATCATTCCCGCATCAATTTTATTTATTTTATCTTTATTATACTCTTTAAAAACGGCATCAGCACCATCAATATCTGCTTCAAACTCAATCCAGGATTTGTACATCAAAGTAAACTGAGGCCCGGCTTCAACATAAATATTGTTCTTCAATTTATATCTTATTAGTGCCGGCACCATAAATGAATTAATCTTTTCGCTGTAGTTTCCTTCAATCCTTTGGTCATCGTTGTTGAAGTATTTTTTTGCTCCAAGAGAATCTAAATCTGCATCAGAAAGGTTATCAACACCGAAATTAGATTTCACCAAAACCCCGGTATAAATCGACCACTGGTTTTTAATGCGAATGTCGAAATAAAAACCCAGGTTCCATTTGCGGGCATAGTCAGCAGTCTCCAGACCCGAGATTTTAGTCCAATTAATTCCGCCCTCAAGTCCAAACTCCAGTCCGTCAGAGTTGAGTTTATCACCTAATAACAGGGTAATCAATACTTGCGATTGAACTACTGAGCCTGCAATTAGTAATAGTAGAATTAATAAATATTTTTTCAGAACAACTTGATAATTATCTATATAACAATAA
>CAZKGB010000475.1:0-2072 GCA_964551935.1 uncultured Lentimicrobiaceae bacterium
AGTTATTTTATCAAAAGAGTGCAAGAGATTTAGTGGCACTGAATAATTTTACTAAAGTGGTTGTTGTTAATAATAACCGACTTTATTTATCTACCTGGAATGCCGACATGGCGGTTTTCAATACAAAAACCAATCGTTTCGAGTTTCATTACGGTCCTTACGCTCACGGCACGGCCTATTATTATCCTAAAGTGATTTTCCCTTTACTTCAAAAATCAGCCACCGAGCTTTGGGTTTCTTCGTATGGACAGATTGGAGTGTTTAATACCATAACAAAAAAATTAGTACCCAGGGTTATTTTAAAAAATGACAATAACATCGGCATCATTTCTAATTTTGTATTTATTGATGAAAACGACTTAATGTGGCTGGCAACAGAATATGGCGCTATAGTATATGATTTAAAAAAATACCGGTTTAGCAATTTCTTTATATCTCCCATTGATGGAAATCATTGGTTTCAAAACAATACGCTTTACGAAGATACCATACATAAAAATCTTTTTCTGGGTTATGGCAATCAGCCAAAAATACCTGTATTTGATCTGGCTCAAAAGAAATTCCGTTTAATCAGTTCCGTTGTAAAAAGATCGAGCGATCAGACACTCCGAAAGATTATACCTATGAGTATTGATACTTTACTTTTGGTCTATCCTTTTGAAATTGATAAATTGGTTTTAACTGATAATCTTTTCCGGCAACAATTATTTATTAAAGATTCAGTAACTAATTTTTATGATTTAGTGATCGATAATAAGGGAAATAGCTGGATTTCAAGTCAGGCAACAGGTTTGCAAAAGTTAAACATGAAAACGGGCGAACGAATGCCCGTGTCAGTAATATTTCAATATTTCAGTAAAAAGGGATTGTTGCCCAATATAAAAAAAATGGTAGTTGATCATAACAATACCATTTGGTTTTATAATGAAGATTCTTACGGATACTATAATTCTGAAAACAACAAACTGCATTATTTCGATAATGAAAACAAGTTAAAGTTGAACTGTTTTTATCAGGAAGTTAATTCGGACACCCTTTGGGTTGGAACACAAAACAAATGGTTTGGTTTTATTAATCCGGCGGAGCCTCAAAAAGGGGTCAGGTTAATAAATAAAGAGGAACACAGAGGAGTTTATAGTATTGAAAGAAGTGATGCACAAACTTTTTATTTACTAACGGCTTTAGGTGTTGAAAGAGTTAAAAAAAACGGCAAGCCTGAAATTTTTAACGAGAACCATGGTTTGGTAAAGTATGATAAATGGTCCAATCGCGATCCTTCCATTCATGGAAAACTATATCGTTTATCGGACGGAAGAATGGTAATTGGCTATCGTCGGGGAATAGGTTTCTTTTATCCCGACAGCCTGCAAAAAGAAAATGATGAGTTTACCCCCTATATCAGTTCGGTAAAAGTGTTTGACAAGGAGTTGCAAACCCGGGACGGGTTTTTGGGTTTAACCGGCATCAACCTGAAATATAATCAAAATTATCTCACTTTTGAGTACGGAGCCCTCGACCTTCAGAACGGGAAAAATATCAGTCTTTTTCATAAACTTGTAGGCATTGATAACGAGTGGGTAAAAACAAACCGGCACAATGTTATCTACTCCAACCTTCCCCCCGGTAATTATCATTTTCTTGTAAAAGCTCAAAATAATTTACTTTCGGAAAGTAAAAAAATAAAAACACTGGCCGTTATTATTCATTTCCCCTGGTGGCAAACCTGGTGGGCAAGGATGCTTTTTGTAGTTTTAATAGGTTCGCTTATTTACAGTATTTATCACTTTCAGATAAAAAGAATATTTGAGCATAAAGAAACCCTGCGTTTAAAAGAATTGAATGTGTTAAAATCGAGGCTGTACGCCAATATTACCCACGAGTTTCGTACTCCTCTGACCGTAATAAAAGGTATGACCAATGAATTAGTTGATAATCTTTCGAAAGAAGAACAGGTACGATGTATTGATCAGCTAACCATGATAGAACGCAACAGCGATAAACTGCTGCATTTGGTAAAACAGATGCTTGATATGTCGAAACTGGAAGAAGGAAAAATGAAATTAAACCTGATT
>CAZKGB010000476.1:0-2056 GCA_964551935.1 uncultured Lentimicrobiaceae bacterium
TTGTTTACCGGGTAACCTTTATCAATTTCGCGATACATGTTAAAACTGAAATCCAGAGGTGTGTTTTTCCAGCACGAATAATCGTCGAGTGCTCCCGTAAGTGCTTGTTTGTAAGCAGTGTCCGAAAAACCTTTGGCTTGGAGATTATTAATTGTTGCCTGATTGAAAATTGTAATAAAGGGTTCGTCGGTGACCATTGTTGCTGAAGTTATACAGACCTCATTTATTAACGGATTGTTATCGTAGATTTTGGATAGTTCCTGTTGCAATTCCTGCCATGCATGACGATATTCATTTGTCCAAAATAATCCTATTTCTCTTGAATGAGAACTGTCGATGACTATTTTTACAGGGCCACCTGCCAGAGTTAAAACCCAGGTGGGAGTATTAACAGTTGCCGACACCCTGAGTTTTGCACCAAGTTTATGATCCTTGTGTAACTTATTGTAATGTATTATTTTGGATAATGCCGTGTCAATTGAAGAAAAATCAAATGAGCCTCTTTGAGGTTCCAAGTCGCTCCATGTAACACGTATTACCGCGCCGGAATAAATATCGGGGTGAATATTGGCTTCTTTCAGAACATCGAAATTCCCATGCAAAAGATCACCGGCGCTTCCCATTGTAACAAGGCCGGTAAGAGTTTCTTTTTCAGTGGATACGGCTTGGTTGTCATTATTAGATTGTTGTTTCTTACAACCTGACAATATAATAAGCAAACCGGATATTAATATTATTGAAAAATGCAGTTTCATTATTGCTCAGATCATTGTTTGATTTTCCAACGTCGGTTAATACCTTAAATCCGCAAGAGTATTTCTACTGCAAACCCCAACTGCCTGTCATTGTCGAGAATGCTATCAAAAACCTACTCACCATAACTAATGCTATGTCTGCGTTGCTTTTTGATGCGCTACGTCAACACTAACAGACATTTGGGTTTTTCGTAACAAAAACTCTTACGGATATAAGGTAATATAAATACATTTGTTTCGTTCAAATATATTATACGCTGAGATTATGGCAAAGATAAGGTGATTTAGGAGACGCAGTGGTTTTTTCTGATATCAATTCAAAAAATAATGCCTGTGCTTTCTTTGGGGTTGGATTAGAATGGAGTTTTATTAAGAGGAAGGCTATCAAAACCACATCCTGCGTATCTGCCTGAGGACGTTGCCAGCCGGTTGGTTTCATTTGGCGTTTGGTAATGAATGCGAAAAGCGGGGTGGGTGGTATTATCTCATCCAACCCTCTACAATAAAATTCCTTTCGGTAATCTTATATTCGTCTTTTCCGTTAGACGGTTGAAACCATAGTTCAATTCTGCTTCCATATTTATCACCCCAGGATCCTTCGTAAATTGTAAATTCCCCTTGGTATTCATCTTTGTCAAGGTTTTCAATTATTATCTTTGACCTTTCTTTGATTCTGTCCGCTGACAATCTGTCGTTTGAAGTTATCTCGAACGCTTTAATATAGAAATAACCGTTTTCTTCCGGCTGATAATCAGTGTAGTAAGTATAAATTCCCGGTTGAGCTGAATGTTCAAGAATCAAATCATATTTGTCGAATTGTTCTTTGGAAGGTTTCTCACTAACAGGTTCGTATATTTCAATGTTTTCCGGTATTTTCTTATTTGCACCATAATAGTCGGGAGGTGAATAGATAAGAATTATTGATGCGTAATAAAACAGGAAAGCCGTAAGTCCGATTTGCGGAATAATATAAAGCCATTTTCTGTTTACTATCTGAACAATGCTTGAAATAATTGTTCCGATAATATTAACCAAAAAGACCCACAAAGAAACATCAATTATCCAATCCCGTTCGAATAACATACCGAGAAAAAATATTCCAATAGCAAGGAGATAGAAAGCAATCGGAATCCACCAAATAGTGAAATATTTCTTTATGGATTTAATAGTCTTTTTCATTTAATAATTAATTTGTTTGACGGTTTGAACCTGTCTGCCGTCAGGCAGGTATAGTACGTGCCGCAGTTTGAAACTCTTATCTTTCAGTTTACTATCAATGTTTTTCAAAGCACTAATAGTCA
>CAZKGB010000477.1:0-2054 GCA_964551935.1 uncultured Lentimicrobiaceae bacterium
CTGGTAGCTTTCGGCCCCAGGTTTAACCAACAACAGATGTTGGAAAACGCTCGTAATAAAAACGTCGATTATTTAATTGCGCGGCAAAACAGGGGTATATCCGATTTGCAGTTGAAGCAGAGTCATTCAGGCTATGTTCCCACGTTGGATTTGTCGGGAAAGTATTCGTACAACCAAATGAATAGTGATGTGAGCAGCTTTACTTATCAGCAAAGTAACGGCTACAATGTAGGGGCTTCGTTAAATTGGAATATTTTTGATGGCGGCCGAACCCGTACCCGTGAACTGAACGCAAAAATTAATGTCGAAAACGCTCAAATCAAGGTTGACAAAACGAAAAACGAACTCGAACGACAAGTGGCGGATGCATACAGCAACTACACCAATATGTTGTTTATCTTAAAAACCGAAGAGGGCAATAAAAAGATTAACGAGTTAAATTTCAAGCGCTCTGTTGAGCAGTATAAACTGGGACAGTTAACCTCCATTGATTTTCGCAAAGCCCAGGTTAATCTTCAGCTTTCGGTTGACAACTACAACGAAGCTTTGTACAATGCCAAGGTAGCCGAACTGGAGTTGATGAAACTGGCAGGGTTGTTTTTAGATGAGCTGTAGAACCTTATCCGGATTTTACCGAATTTTTAGATGACACAACCGAAGTATTAACAAGCACCAAATTACAAGCATCAAATAACAAACAATATCAAAACCTTAATCTAATAAATTCAAAACAACAATAAAAAAGAATTTTGGTCATTCGTTTATTGACATTTGAATTTATTTGGGGTTTGTGATTTGTTATTGGGTGCTTTTTCGGAAAACCTCCGCTAACTAATTTTAGGTACTTGCCTCTTCAAACTTTCCTTTCTTTGAAAAATATAAAATCACCACACCTCCTAATATAAACGGAATACTAAGCAACTGTCCCATATTTAACAACATGTGTTGCTCAAATCCTACCTGCGGTTCTTTTAAAAATTCGATAAAAAACCTGACCGTAAAAAGCAGAATTAAAAACCATCCGAAAATAACGCCTCGCTTGGGCCGGCCATCGGCTTTCAGATACATCCGGTATGTAATGATGAAAATAACAAGGTAGCTCAAGGCTTCGTAAATTTGAGTAGGATGCCGGGGGTCGGTAGTAAGTGCCGGATCGTAATAGTGTTTAAAATAAAAGCCCCAGGGTAAGGATGTAATGTGACCGAAAATTTCGGAATTCATCAGGTTGCCCGTGCGCACAAAAGCCCCGCCAATGGCAACCGGTATTACCACGCGGTCCATCGTCCAGAGAAAGGACTTTTTGTTTTGTTTTGAAAAGAAAAAAAGACCGATTAAAATTCCGATGGAAGCCCCATGGCTTGCCAGCCCGCCTTCCCAGATTTTTAATATTTCAACAGGATGGGCGAGGTAGTACTCCGGCTCATAAAAGAGGCAATGGCCAAGTCTGGCTCCCACGATGGTGAAAATAATCATGTAGGTAAAAAGACTATCGAGCAGCTTTTCGCTTTCGCCCTCTTTTTTAAACATTCGCTGCATAATCCAATAGCCCACCACAAACGCCATGGCGAACAAGATACCGTACCAGCGAATTTCGTGCCCGCCCAGCAGCGGTACCATATCAGGAATGGTAAAGGCAACGGGAGATACATTCCAGGTTATAAAATTTAATGTCATATTGTTGTTTTATCAGCAAAATTAATAAACACCGTTTACAATCGACCGCGTGTTTGAGCTATGGTGGAGTTTTACTGAATAATTTCCGTTTGAAAAACTATTCTTTAAAATAGTAATTCTCTTTCTTTAAGGTACTTATTCCGCCATTGCTTACACATTGTTGCCAGTTGGCTTTTTTATTTTTTTTCTTTCAAAACGTTTTCTACTTCTTTGATCAACTTTTCTTTATCAGGAAGAATATAAGTAAATTTTGAAGCAAAAACATTATTTTCTAATCCACTTAATATATATTCTGCAGTAATTTCATCTTTATCAGTACACAATATTATCCCTATTGGCGGATTGTCTGTTTCTTCATTCACCTCTGTTTTATAATAATT
>CAZKGB010000478.1:0-2054 GCA_964551935.1 uncultured Lentimicrobiaceae bacterium
TGTTTACCTGGGAAAAGCTGGACAAGGTTGATGAAATAAAGAAAGCTTTTAAATTGTAGACTGGTTAAATACTATTGCTCAATGCCGGTCGCAATTCATTCCCTTATTAATAAGTTTTTGGTTTTGTCTGGCTATAACATCTGATATCAGGTGGCGTGATTGTATTTTCATTGAAGGACTTCAAGGGTTAAAATACCCCTTCCCTTTCCAGATTATTCTTTAACGAATTTTTTAACAATAATTCCTTTATTGGTACTTAATTGTAAGATATATACACCCGGTATTAAAAAATCAATATCAATGGTTTTCCTGTCAGGTTGACGGTTTGTAACCATTACACTACCTAAAGTGTTATAAATGCTATACTTTAACAACTGATAGTTTCCATTTTGGATGTGTAAGGTATTTGTCACAGGATTTGGAAATATGTTAATAATATTTGTTAACGGCTGATTTGTTATTCCCGATACTTTATCAGAGAGTTTTACTAAAGCTCCGCTTCCGGCTCCCAACTGAACGGTAAATTCAATTGTTGAGTCGTTTTCCGTGTACGGAAGTTCGCTATTGTCTGATATATTTAATATACTTTTTACTGAATAACCGATAACACTCTTTTCTATCGAAACGGTTGTGATCGATGTGTTAAAAACGTCGGTATTAACTACAATAACATATTTATCGTTTTGTTCTGAAGAATAGTCAACATGCATCTTTATTTGCCCGTTATCGCAAGAAACAACAGTGCTGTCGTTTATTATCCTTAGTTTTAAAAGGATGTCGCTTATTTTACTGATTTCGGCATTAACAGCAACAGCTTCGGTTAATCGTTGAGTTGGCTGTCCCGAAACATCAAGCATTCCCAACAGGTATGGGAATTCCGATTCATATAGAAAATACCATATTCCTTTCGCACCCTGCATAACGGACAGATACACTTGTAAGCGAATTTCTTTAGGGTACACTTGACGCCAGAAACCCCAATTCTCTTGGCTTTCCAGATCGCCAAAAGCCTGAAATACCACCCACATTGGTCTGTCTAATGAGTCGCAATGATTTGCCCTAACAGAGTTCAGATAGTCTGAAAAAGGGGGAGGATCGGGCATGGAGGAAAAATAGGACGGCATATAATCGCTTAAATCCCCAATGGCGTCTCCGTCTTCCAGCGGGTAACTGTCCATCATTAAAACATCGGGGTGCAGATAACCATCAATGTAGTCCATGTACTGTTCATCGTTCCAGGTTGATAAAACGGGGTGGTTACCTCCGCTTTGCTCAATTAATATGTTTTTTGCTCTTTCTAAAACATCGAAGTCGATCCATCCGGGCAAGGGTTCATCATACACGTAATAACCCAATGTTGCAGGCGACACTTGAATCCGTTCTATCCCATCATTTATCAAAGCTGCACGAATAGCACTGTCGGTTACCTCGTTTTCATTACTGGATGCTATTAAATGTTGTAAATTTGTAAAAGGGGGAATCACTTTCATGTCATACATCTCGGCAATATCCATAATGGTATCCAGTGTGTTGATAATGGGTTCGTACGACATAAAAATCGAGTTAAATCCCTGTTCTTTAAGATTCTTAAACGATGTGTGATGAAAACTTGCTGCTGTTTCTACGTTGTAAAGAAAATCATCAATTCCTCTGAAATCGCCTCGAACCGACCAAACGCCGATTGGAAAAAATGTTGAGTCGTAGTTTTGCGAATATAAGGTGTTGCAAAAGCTAAATGTAATACCTAAAAATGCCAGTGTAATTAATGTTTTTTTCATATTTTGTATTGTTAATAAGGAACAAAGGTATGTTTTTTAGGGGACATGGTAAACAGAAAGGGGTTGAATAGCCTTTGAATTGATTTTGATAGCCATTTGATTTTGAGGCGTAGAGTCATGATGGTTTGTTCTATATTACTCCGAAACATTCAGGGTAACCGATACATAAAAAAAGCAGCAATCTATTCAGATTGCTGCTTTTTTATTTTTATCGTAACAATTACTTAATAATAAGTTTCTTGGTTTGGATGATATTTCCATCGGAAACTACCGAAT
>CAZKGB010000479.1:0-2032 GCA_964551935.1 uncultured Lentimicrobiaceae bacterium
CCGGTTGCAAAAAAGACGACAACAACCAACCCAAACCGGAAACTGGTATAGGGATATCACATGGACAAAAGACAGCAACGGAACACTTGATATAACATTCACCGTATTCGAAGAATCCAAACTGCATATCTCCGTACATAACGACGGCTCAGGATCGCTCGAATATAGCGAATGGGACGGTGGCGCATTTTGGAGATGGAATAATAATTTTACAAGCACTCTTAAGTTTATTGCAAAAACTATTAACACTTCATAAAAAAAAACGCCGCTCAGTGAGCGGCGTTTCAAGTATTGTTAATATTCATCTTCGTTAAAGAAGAAATCCTCTTTGGTGGGGTAATCAGGCCAAATATCCTCGATACGATCATACACTTCCCCTTCATCTTCAATTTCACGAAGATTTTCTATAACCTCTGCAGGGGTTCCTGTCCGGATGCTCCATTCAATCAATTCATCTTTGGTGGCCGGCCAGGGTGCATCTTCAAGTTTTGAAGCAAGCTCTAATGTCCAATACATAGTTCTTCCTTTTTTTTGGGTTTATTTTTTTTGCAAAAATAATTTTTTTTATTAGTAATACAAGAAAAAGAATAAAATTATCAAACTCCTTTAATGACGCGGTTTCCAGACTATTTCACGGGCATTAAAGTCCATCGCAAGTTTTCTCCCAAGTACAAAAAAATAGTCGGAAAGACGGTTTAAGTACTTAATGTTAATTTCATCAACCTCATTATCAATCGATAGCTTAATCAACAAACGTTCGGCTCGTCTTGTGATGGTCCGGCAGATGTGGGCATATGAAACAACCGGATGTCCTCCGGGAAGGATAAATGCGGTGAGTGGTGGCAACGTATCATTCATGTCATCCATCTCTTTTTCAAGTAAGGTAACATCAGCATCGGACAAAATTGGCAGGTTTGTAACCATTGTACCGGCATCATGCGCCACCAACGATTCTAACGTAAAAAGCCTCTCCTGAATTTCAATTAGCACTTGCCTGCTGTGTTTGTCGATAACCTGATCTCGTAATAATCCCACAAATGCATTTAGCTCATCCACTGTTCCGTAAACTTCAATACGAGGATGGTATTTTGGAACTCTTGTACCTCCAATAAGGGCGGTAGTTCCTTTATCACCTGTTTTGGTGTATATTTTCCACTCTTTACTCATCACCCCGATTATTATAAATTAAATAATATATCAATTGTTATACCTAAGCCATGGTAGCATCGCCTACTTTAACGATATTATTATTCAGCTCATCATGTTCAATTTCGCCGTCCTTAAGTCGTACAATACGATGAGCATGCATAGCAATATCCGGTTCGTGCGTTACCAATATGATAGTATTTCCCTCGTTGTGAATCTCTTCGAGTAGTCCTATAATTTCTACGGAAGTTTTAGAATCAAGATTTCCGGTAGGCTCATCAGCCAGTACGATAGAGGGTTTGTTTACTAAAGCACGAGCAATGGCTACTCTTTGTCGCTGTCCGCCCGAGAGTTCGTTGGGACGATGATTCATCCTGTCGGCAAGTTGCACGTGTTCTAAAGCTTCTTTAGCCATTTCAATACGCTTATTTTTTGGATAGCCGGCGTATATCAAGGGTAATATCACGTTTTCGAGGGCTGAGAATCGAGGGAGCAAATTAAAAGTTTGAAAGATAAATCCGATTTCGCGGTTTCTCACATCCGCCAGCTCACTATCGGTCATTTTGCTAACGTCAACATCATTTAAAAAGTAGCGGCCTCTTGTGGGGGTATCCAAACATCCTAAAATATTCATCAGGGTTGATTTGCCGGAACCGGAAGGGCCCATCATGGCCACGAATTCGTTTTTATAAATTGATAAATCAATCCCGTTCAACGCTTTTACGGTTTCGGTACCCACCTCGTAAAAGCGTGATATATCTTTAAAGTTAATGATTTCTTTTGCTTCCATACCTGTTTTTGTATGCTCACAAAGGTAAGCATACCTTTTAAGTTTTAACTTTTCAAAAACGTAAATAAAATTCACGTTTTTTTCTGTTTACGAAAC
>CAZKGB010000480.1:0-2029 GCA_964551935.1 uncultured Lentimicrobiaceae bacterium
TTAAAGAATATGCGTTAGCCTATGAAGAAGAAAAAAACACCGACAAACTTTTCCGTAAATACTTAGGGTCTGCTGATTTTCTATCTTACCAACAAATTTAAATTCCCGATGGTAGATGGCACGAAGTTTCCAAGTTGGGAAGTTTTCCGGTTTTTGAGAGATAAAATTTTATGAAATAAAAATTGAAAAAAAGTTTTGCCGTATTTCTCGGCAACCATGAGTAACTTTGTCAGATTCATTACCAGAAAGATAGCATTTATCCACGATTCTGATGTTTCAGGTAAGCGGGCTTTAATGTTGTTTAAATGATAGCCTCTTTTACCCTGTCCAAATTTACCTTCTACGTGATTTCTCTCTGCTGCTTTCTTTTTTCTTCGGTAGCGTTCTGATGGTGTTTGATTTTTTGCTGCCGGTGGCCTGCCAAGGGGCTTGCCTGTTATCTGTATCCCTTTTTCTTTTAAAACCTTCCTGTTCTCTCTATTTAAATATATCCTGTCTCCCAACAGGTATTTCGGATAACATCCGTAAATAGTCCTGAAGTTTTCGACCTGTTCTTTCAGGAAAACTCCTTCGTTAAAAGCTTCCCAGCTGAATTGATCTATCCGGCAAAAACCATTTACTTCGCTTACATTTATCTTAGCTCCGAATTCTACTTTGCTTTTATCTTTTCCTCTTACCATGGGGCGAACCCACCATTGGTATAAACTTACTATGCGATTGTTAATAGTGTGTGTTTTGTTATCGTACATCCACTTTTGTTGTTCATAGATTTTTTTAATCACCTCCAGCATTATTTTGTCAGCATCATTTAACTGACGTACTCTTGCTTCACGACCAAGCATTCTGTTGATAACTTTCAAATCGCGAAAAACGTATTGTAACTGGGCTTTAATACCCCGGCGGATTTCTTTTTTGCTTTTTCTTCTCTTTTTTGAAAAACTTAAATATTCTTTCCGCGCTTTTCGGGGGTATAGTCTGGGGCGCTTCCCGTCTATGGATTCTTCATAAAGTTCATTTATCATTCGTTCAAGGTGAGAGCGGCTCTCGTTTAACAAACTTACATCATTGGGATATTTTATTTCCTGATCTGCTACTGTGGCATCTACTTTTAATGTGCCTTTGTTTTTCTGTTCACCCGTGTTTGTTTCCGGATCATCTTGTTGGTTGTCTTCCGGTTCGTCCTGCCGTGTTTCACCGGCAGGTTTTCCTTTTCTTTTTACCCTTGCCTGATGTGGCTTAAGTCTCTCGGATTCTTCTATAATATGACGGTTGAGTTTTTCAAATTCCTGGCTCCCGAGTCGTTTACGAATATCTACAAACAAACTCGGATCGAATACTGCTTTGGTTGTGAACGCTTCCAAACCGCAAAAAAATTGAAGGTAGATGTTCTCTTTTATCATTTCTATGGTTCCCCTGTCATCAAGCTTTAACTTGTGTTTTACAATAAGGGATGCTATGACCGTCCGAACATTTACCGATTTACGACCTGTATCAACCTGTAGCTTACTGCTATACACTGATGCCAACTTGTCCCATGGAATGACTGCTGAAAGTTTTACCCACCGATTTTCTTTGTCCAACTCCGTCTCGAACGGATGTTTGAAAAGCTCTAACTTAATCTGATGCTGTGATGTGTAGTTTATCATAACTGCAAACTTTTATACTATAAAAATACAAAACTCTTGCAGTTTGATACTTAATTTTAGCCTGAATTTATTAACACCTACACTGATTTACTGTTAATTATATGGTGTTTTTTACAAAATCAGCAGAGCCTAAGTAAATTTAAACCCTTATGCTTTGCATATTTTTGACCTTTCTTACATCAAACCAAGGTTATTAATCACCTTACTTCTTAACAATCTTCCTGACAAACCTCACATCCTTATTGATCACAACCATATTGTATTCTCCATTTGGCAGATTTGCCACTTTGAGGTTAATTACCGATTGATTTAGCGGGAAATCCTTTTCAATTACAACAGCCCCGGTCATATTAATAAGTTGAAGTTCTATTTTTTCACCATAT
>CAZKGB010000481.1:0-2023 GCA_964551935.1 uncultured Lentimicrobiaceae bacterium
GAACATCCATGGAGGTAATGGCATCGGAACCGTTGTTTCTTATTTTAAGTTTGGGTGTCATGGTACCACTACAGTTTTTATCGGTAGCATAATAAACATTGGTAAGTTCGGCGTCGTTGGCAAACAAAGGTGATATTGCATTAACTGAACTGTGTGCTGTCTGATACACTTCTTTAGTAGCATAATCTTGAATAAAAACAACTACTGCCAGTTCGTCATTATCATACACATTTTCCAGTGCCCATTTGTTGGTTAAGATCATATACTGCCCAGTGGTAAAGGATGAGGGGAGAGTCTTTCCTGCATTGGTTGGTAACATTTTTTTCATCACGTTGTAAAAGTCGCGCTCTCCATTGGTTCCGGGAGGAGAATTAAAGTGAATGTGTTTTTCAATTACAACAACAAATACCCTCAAATCTCCCGAAGAAACATTGTCGGTGGCATTAATAAGCGTGGTAATATATATTGAATCGGCATTAGCCGATAGCTGATGCTGAACCTGAATAGTGAAAGGTGAAGGAATTGCCGCTGCCATGTTAATTCTGGCCTGGTTTACCTGCGAGGGCATCCCGTTCCACCACCCTCCATCCATATGAACATGGGGAACCGAATTAATTCCATAATAAGCACGTCTGGCATTGTTGTCGGTAGGGTTTTGCAAATACATGGGATCGTTTCCCGGCGAGGGCCAACTCATGTGATATTTTATTGATGTAATAATATCCGGATTTTGGGCAAGCAAAGCATCAAATGCCGGATTCTGACTGGCACACGGGCCACAGGTAGCACTGGTAAACTCCTCGGCGAGTACCATGCGTTGTGATTGACTCAATGCAGATACTGCCACCAGAAGAGTGGCAACAAATAAAAGGGTAAATTTTTTCATGAATTAATATGTTTTTGAAATAAAAAAAATTTGCGGTAAAAATAGGCAAACTAAGTTAATGACAATTATTATATGCAAAAGGTTGATTATGTTTCTCAAAATGTGACAAGATTTTCTCAAAATGGCTCTGTCAGGCAACCTTAACGTGTGGTGTGATGTCTGCTTAATAAACCGAAATTCGTTAAAATAGCTTAAAACAGAACTATTCGAAATTTTTGGAACAATTATTGAAAAGAAATTGAAGTTACATTAAAACCCAAATTATGATGAAAAGAATTTTATTATCTGTTACTTTATTTATAGCCATGGCGATTTCCGTGAATGCACAGGATATTGTATTGTATTGGAATGGTGAACCATTACCCGATACTGTGGGTGTATATGGTGACGCCGGTGGCGATTTTGAGCTGGTGTTTGAAGCCTATGTTAAAAACGAATCGAGCCACAAATTACAAATTGCAGCAGCACGTGAAACCATTCAGGCTGTTGAAGGAACCGACAACAGTTTCTGCTGGTCGGGAAGCTGTTACTCACCAATGGTCGACACTTCAGCAGATGATAAAGATTTGATACTGCCTGCAGGTCAAATGTCACCCGATCCACCATTTTCAGGGCATTATACGCATGGACAAAAATCGGGTGAAACCATTGTCAAGTACACTCTTTTTGAAAGAGGCAATGTTACCAACTGCGATTCAGTAGTGGTAATTTATAAATATTCGTTAACGGGTGTTGAAGACAATGTTTTTGGTGGCGTATCCATTTCTGATGCCTATCCGAATCCGGCTACCGGTAAAGTAAACTTTGATTTTAATTTATCGGGTGTTAACCATGCTTCTGTTAAAATTATTAACCTTTTGGGCAGTGTTGTTAAAAACATTGATTTAATAGCCGGCGATAATAAAACCAGTATTGATGTAACTGATCTGCCACAAGGAGTCTATTTTTATTCGGTAGTTTCCGATGGAAATATCATCCAAACCAAGAAACTTATTATTAAGTAGTTTTTTACGATAAAAATGAAAAAGCAGCAATCAAGAAAAGGTTGCTGCTTTTTTTATCTCATGATTCTCTATTCTTATAATTTAAAAGCTTTCTTTATTTCATCAACCTTGTCCAGCTTTTCCCAGGTAAACA
>CAZKGB010000482.1:0-2002 GCA_964551935.1 uncultured Lentimicrobiaceae bacterium
GTAACTGTTTTCAGGCCACAAAACAGCAGCTTCCTGATACTTGGCTTTGGCAGCCCCAAAATTTTTCTTGATATAAAGCTCGTCGGCAGCAGCTGTTTTTTCATCATAAGCCAGTTGATTAGCAGCTTTGGGTGTTAATTCTTTAATTTTTTGTGCTACCTGCTGATTATCCGGGAAAAGTGATTGAGCTTCCCGGTACAACTTTAACGCATCGGCATACTTTTTAATGAGTAAAAAACGTCCGGCTTTGGTAATTTTTTCATCAAACGCCGATTTTCTGGTCTCGTAATCAGCCTTCAAGTCGTTGGCGGCAGCAATTTGTTTGGGTGGATCCGGGTTGTTGGGGAAAAGCAACTGAGCCGATTGGTAGGCCGTGAGGGCGTCATCAAATTGGTTATTTTGCAAAAAGAGGTTGCCATCAGCCATCAACTTATTGTAGTTTTCCAGTTTGGCCTTTTCATTTGCCCGGATATCCAGGATTTTCTGAATTCGCTCTTTTGCGTAGTTGTCGTTGGGAATAATTTTTAATGCATCGCGATAGTACCCCAGGGCTTTATCAAAAGCATTTTGGTCAAAATAGATGTCAGCTTTATCGATAACATCATAATACTCATCCTCCTTATCCATTTGCTGGCTCAACTTATCAATAATCTCCTTTATCTTCTTTTTTGAGTAGGGATCATCCTTTTTAAGTTTTAACGCCATCTGATAATAACCTTTGGCATCCATTAATTTTCCGGCAGCATATTTCTTATCAGCTTGCTTAACAGCCTCCTGATAGGTTGTGGTATTTTGAGCCATCAGATGGTTACCGGTAACAATTGAGAGACCGGCAAATAGGAAAAGAATGAAAATATATTTTTTTATTAACGTGGTCATGTACAAATTTCTGCTTAATTTTAACTGTAACGCAATAATGTCGTTGATATTTTATTTATGGATGATTCCATCTGTAATTGTCAGGGTTCGATCGGTCATTTGTGCCAACTCTTTGTTATGAGTAACAATAATAAATGTCTGTCCAAAGTTATCCCGAAGGTTAAAAAAAAGCTTGTGCAGTGCCTCGGATGCTTTTGAATCGAGATTGCCTGAAGGTTCGTCGGCAAGAATAACCATGGGATTGTTAATAAGTGCTCTGGCGATGGCAACGCGTTGTTGCTCACCACCTGATAGTTCGCCCGGTTTGTGATGAATCCGTTCGGAAAGCCCCATGAACCCGAGAAGTTCTTTCGCTCTTTTTTCTGATTTTGATTTGCTCTCTCCAGCAATAAAAGCGGGAATGCAAACATTTTCCATAGCGTCAAATTCAGGTAACAGGTGATGAAACTGAAATACAAAACCAATTTTTTTATTTCTAAATTCGGCAAGTTCTTTTTCTTTAAGAGACAGGACATCTTTCCCGTCAAAACAGACTGCTCCTTTGTTGGCTTTGTCGATGGTGCCAATAATGTGCAGCAGGGTTGATTTTCCAGCTCCTGAAGCTCCAACAATTGAAACAATCTCCCCTTTGTTAACCAAAAAGTTAATGCCTTTAAGCACCTCTAACTTACCAAACGATTTATGAATATTTTTTATTTCAATCATACTGCAATAAATATGGGGCAAAGATAAAAAAAGAAGAGGGGGAAAAAGTAGCCTCTCGGACAGGCTTATGAACAAAAAATATTGAAAAGTTTAAAAGATATTTGGAGGCTTCATAAAATTATCTATTTTTGCCGTCGCTTTCAGAAAGCAATTTGAGTATAGCGCTCCCGATAGCTATTGGGAGGTTAGCGTATCTGAAAAGCGGGGTATAGCGCTCCCGATAGCAATCGGGAGGTTAGCGTGCCAAACGGGGTATAGCGCAGTCCGGTTAGCGCACCTGCTTTGGGAGCAGGGGGTCGCAGGTTCGAATCCTGCCGCCCCGACACGAAATTTTCATCACCGCAAAAACGAACTTTTTAAATTTTTATCCCCACCACCGTTACATCATCTACTTGCTCATAACCCTCCGTCCACTCAT
>CAZKGB010000483.1:0-1963 GCA_964551935.1 uncultured Lentimicrobiaceae bacterium
AAATTTTTCTTTTCTGTTTAAGAAAAAAATCGGATATTTGCAGCCCCGTTTTGGAAAATTTATTTATTCATTTAAAAATTAGTTAGTTATGCCAACTAAGATGAGATTGCAACGTTTTGGTAAAAAGAGAAAACCTTTTTATCATATCGTAATTGCGGATGGTCGTGCACCACGAGATGGAAAGTTTATTGAGAAGATAGGTACGTACAATCCCGTCCATAATCCTGCTGTTATTGAGCTGGATTTTGATAAAGCCGTTCAGTGGCTTAATAATGGCGCTCAGCCCACCGATACGGTTAGAGCCATTCTTTCTTACAAAGGAGTTCTTTACAAACATCACCTGTTGCGTGGTGTTGCCAAAGGTGCCCTGACCGAAGCCGAAGCTGAAGCTAAATTCCAAACATGGCTTACCGAAAAAGAAGCCAAAATTGATGCTAAGCGTAAAGGGCTGGAAGAGAAAAGCAGAAACAATCGTAAAGAGATGCTTGAGGCTGAAACTAAAATCAAAGAAGCTCGCGAAGCTGAATTAGCTAAAAAACGTGCTGCTGAGATGGAAGCTGCCAAACCTGCTGAAGAAGTTAAAGAAGAGGTTGCTGAAACCCCCGAGGCTCCTGCCGAAGAGGCTGCTCCTGCTGCCGAAGCTCCTGCAGAGGAAGCTCCTGCTGCTGAAGAACCAAAAAAAGAAGCTGAAGAAAAATAGTTTTTTAGTTTTTAAAAATGTAAAAACCCCGGATGAGTTTCATTCGGGGTTTTTTGTTGTCGATAACTCTGTTATAAAAGAGAGACTTTAATCCGGTTGGATTTTAAAAATAATATTGTAATTTGACCAGGTCAAAAAAACACGCAAGCTTTTAAACCAACAAAACATAAAATAATGCAAAAATATATCCTCTCACTCGATGCCGGAACCACCAGCAACCGTGCTATTTTATTCAATCATGCCGGCGAAATTGTAAACGTTGCCCAGGAGGAGTTTGAACAAATCTATCCAAAGGGTGGCTGGGTTGAGCATGACCCGGTTACTATATGGGAAACGCAATTAAGGGTTGCTAAAGAGGTGATTGAGAAACAAAATATCTCTCCTGATCAAATTGAAGCTATCGGTATTACCAATCAGCGTGAAACGACCATCGTGTGGAACAGGGAAACCGGAAAGCCCATTTTTAATGCCATTGTCTGGCAGGACAGGCGTACCGCCGGATTTTGTGATGAGTTGCTGGGGCAAGGCTTGGAAAAGAGGGTAACCGAAAAAACAGGACTGGTCATCGATGCCTACTTTTCAGGCACAAAAGTAAAATGGATTTTGGATAATGTTCCCGGCGCCCGTCAATTGGCCCGGGAGGGTAAATTAGCCTTTGGAACGGTTGATACGTGGCTGGTTTGGAATCTGACCGGAGGCAAGCTGCATGTAACCGATGTAAGTAATGCCAGTCGTACACTGATGTATAATATAAAAACCCTGGAGTGGGATAAGGAGCTGCTGGAGATGCTGGAGGTGCCTGCCGGGGTGCTTCCTGAGGTGAAATCGAGCAGCGAAGTTTATGGGCACACTTCTAAAGAACTGTTTGGAATTGAAATTCCCATCGCAGGTATCGCCGGTGACCAGCAGGCTGCTCTTTTCGGACAGATGTGTACCGAAGAGGGGATGGTGAAAAACACCTATGGCACCGGCTGTTTTGTGGTGATGAACACCGGCAACAAGCCCATTGTTTCAAAAAACCGGTTGCTCTCAACCATCGGTTGGCAGATTGATGGCAAAGTAACTTACGCCCTTGAAGGGAGCATTTTTATTGGTGGCGCGGTAGTGCAGTGGCTGCGCGATAAATTGGGAATCATTAAAACAGCTCCCGAGATAGAAACACTGGCCAACGAGGTGGAAGACAATGGCGGAATCGCTTTTGTTCAGGGCTTTGTCGGGTTGGGTGCTCCCCATTGGGATCAATATGCCACGGGAACAATCATA
>CAZKGB010000484.1:0-1955 GCA_964551935.1 uncultured Lentimicrobiaceae bacterium
TTTTTTAGCCATAAAATCAGGTTTTATAGAAATCCTAGCAAAGTAAAACCACCCTCAACCGAATTTCTTTCAAACCACAATATCATATCAAACTTGTTACCTTTGCAACTTTAACATATGGATTAAAAAATGACCGATAGCAAAGAGAAACTCAACAAATTCGACAAGAGCTACATGGAGATGGCCTTTGTATGGGCCAAGAACTCCTATTGTGAGCGCCGCAAAGTGGGTGCCCTGATTGTAAAGGACAGAATGATTATTTCGGACGGATACAACGGTACACCGGCCGGTTTCGAAAATATTTGCGAAGAGGAGGGTAATGTTACCAAACCTTACGTGCTTCATGCCGAAGCCAATGCCCTTACAAAAGTTGCCAAATCGAATAACAGCAGCGAAGGGGCAACCCTTTATGTAACCGATTCGCCCTGTATGGAGTGCTCTAAATTAATTATTCAATCGGGAATAAAAAGGGTTGTTTATACTCGTGAGTACCGCATTACCGACGGACTTGACCTGTTAAAAAGAGCGGGGGTTGAGTTGGTAAGGCTAAATTTTGAAAAAAAATAAATCGAATAATATTTCACAGTATCAAATAAATATTTATTTTTGCACCCCGAAATTTAATACATCTAACAACAAATTAGAATTATGGCTAATCATAAATCAGCACTGAAAAGAATCAGACAGAGTGAAGCAAGAAGGGTTTACAATCGTTATTACGCAAAAACCATGCGTAATGCCGTAAGAAAATTCAGAAAACTGACTGATAAAAAAGAGGCCGAAGAGCAGTTACCTAAACTTACTTCGATGATTGACAAGGTGGCTAAGAGAAAAATTATTCACAAAAACAAAGCCGGTAACCTTAAATCGAAGATTACCAGATTTGCTCATCACCTCTCATAGTCTGATTAATTCGTGAAAATATTATTCCCGGATACACTTGTTGTGTCCGGGTTTTTTTGTTACTTTTAACTCGCTATGAGCGAGAACTACGACAAAAAACCTATCAGCGAATGGGCTGAAGACGACCGCCCCCGCGAAAAACTGTTGTTAAAAGGAAAACATGCCCTTTCCAATGCCGAGTTGATTGCTATTTTGATAGGCTCGGGAAACAGAACCAAATCGGCTGTTGAGCTGGCTCAAGAGATAATGGACAAAGCCGGCAACAACCTCATCGAACTTTCCAAATTTACCGTTCGGGATCTCACCGCTAAATTTAATGGTATCGGTACCGCCAAAGCCATTTCTATTATTGCCGCCCTTGAGTTAGGTAAACGCCGGCTTATGGAACAGGCTCTTAAAAAGAAAAAAGTCAGCTGTAGTAACGATGCCTTCGAAATACTCACCCCTTTTTTAGCCGACCGTTACACCGAAGAGTTCAGGATTCTTTTACTTGATCGTGCTAACCAGGTTATCGCCAACATCTCAGTGGGACAGGGAGGCTTTTCAAGCACCGTTGCCGATCCGAAAAGTATTTTTAAGGAGGCACTGGCGTATAGTGCTTCAGGTATTATTTTAGCTCACAATCACCCTTCAGGAAACCGAAACCCCAGTGATGCTGATGTTGCCCTTACCCGAAAGCTTAAACGAGCCGGAGACGATTTGGAGATACAGATCCTCGACCATATTATTGTAACCGCCGACGGCTATTATAGCTTTGCTGACGAGGGAAAGCTGTGAAATTATCCTCCACGGGGAAAGCCTATTGTTTATTTACGAATAGTACATGCAGAAAAGACATGTTGAACCAGCCCGCCATGCCTCGATACAATTTACCTCCGCTACCGCTGCGGTAAATCACTCGGCATGACCTTCGTTTATTTAGAGATGGATTTGAATTGAAAACCGTGCGCCGGTCATCCCGAGTGGTTTTTTCTGACGTTAGGAAGAAAAAATTGTATCGAGGGAGGTGCGAAGGATGCTGATTGCAACTAGCCAGCCATGCTACTAATCCT
>CAZKGB010000485.1:0-1946 GCA_964551935.1 uncultured Lentimicrobiaceae bacterium
GATGATAAAAGCAATTAAAATAACCGCAACAAGAGCCGCCACGTAACTCCGTTGTTGATTGATTAATATTCTGTTCTCCAGCATCTGCTTTTCTTTCTCCTTTTTCAAAATTTCAATCTTTTTCTCTTTTTGGGCTGTTTCCAATTGGGCTTGCAACCTGTTGTACTGCTTCCGGCTTTCGGCATTAAAGATGCTGTCGTGGATGGCTTTATGTAGTTTGTAATAGCGTAGCGATTCCTTATTGTTACCGATGCCCTCGTAAGCTTCCGACAACATCAGGTAGACCTCTTCGTACGAACCGCGGTATCCTGATTGTTTCATTCTTTCAAGACTTTGTAAACCGTAGTCCAACGCTTTTTCGTATTCCTGTTTTTTTAAATAATAATTACCCAGCCCCAACAAGGTTGATGCATAGGAACTTTTATAACGTTGATCGTGGTTCAGCTCCAGGGCCTGTTTTAAATACTTATAGGCTCTGTCCGTTTTGCCTGCTTGAAGGTAAAGGGTGCCAAGGTTGTTCAATACCACAATTTTTCCTTTACGGTCGGGAATCTTATTTCTTATTTCCAGCGATTTCAGGAAGTTTGATAAAGCGGTAGCTGTATCTCCGTCAGCTTTGGAAGCCAAACCTATATTGCTGTAACACGCCGCAATTTTTACTGAATCGTTCAGTAAACGGTACTGTTCAAGTGCGTTCTTAAAATAATCAATGGCAAGTTTATTGTCCTTGTTCTTAAAACTGACCGAACCAATGTTTAATAAGGTGGGGGCAAGCAACTCGGGGCCTGCTTCATTGGCTTCACGAAATTCTAGCGATTGCTTAAATAAAACTATGGCGGAATCGTAATATCCCATCCTGGTATAAACCGCTGCCTGGTTGTTCAATAATTTGGCATAATTGAACACGTCTATATCCCTGTTACCCGGATGAGATTGATTATAAGAAACCATTTGTTGCATTGCCTCCGAAAAAGATGACAGTGCTTTGTTGTACTTTCCCTGATAATACCAGGTCCAACCTATGTTGGTTAAAAACTCCATCATGCGAAGTGTATCCTGCTTTTCACGACTTAAAACCAATCCTTTTTCAACAAAAATGTCGGATGAGTCGTATTTTCTTGCTTTTAAATAAAGGGTAACCAGATTTTCAATGGCACTAATCTCTGTTTTGTAATCTATTTTTTTCGATAACCGATAAGCTTCGGTGGCATAAATAAGACCTTCTGCAGGATTGGAGGTAATAAGTAAGCTGCCAAGTTGGTTTAAAGTGGAGGCCTTTTCCAGACTTGTTTGTTGGTTTACTATTGATTTCAGGCTGTCGTAATTGGTTTTTGAACCATATGAAACTTTTAAAACTGAAAATAAAAGGAGGATGGCGATTACAAATTTGGTCATAAAATGAGGTTTTCTCAAAAATACGTCATTTTCTGATGCAACCATCAAAGATTTTATCATAACCATTAAAAGCACTAATTGTGTTCCGTAAGTCACAGCTATTCATTGTTTTCTGTCGTTATCAATTTTGTTTGCCTACTGGATGCATACGAAAAACTTAGGGGATGCATACCGTTTGCACACCCTGATAATTAGGTCGCCGGCGTACACTGCTCTATGTTTGCCCTCAGAAAAACCGGAGATAATGAATAACCTTATTTTAAATATTACTGAGAAGCTGGCCTTTTTTACTTTCAGTGCGATTGTTGAAAAGGGTATCATTAAAATATGGTTTCAGGAAGCCGGTAACGATGTAGATAGATTGGTTTGTAAACGTTTGATTGACCATACAAATTTTGAGAGTATCTCTTTAGAAAACGAACACGGGAAACTGAGAATTGAGGTAACCATGGACGGACAGCAAATTACAAAAAGCTTTACGGTTTAACAAAATGAGATTTATCAAAAGAAATAACAAAAGTAAAATCAAAGGTAGGAGTTTGGTTTAATTC
>CAZKGB010000486.1:0-1936 GCA_964551935.1 uncultured Lentimicrobiaceae bacterium
TTAACTTTTAACTCCTAACTTTAGGCACTCCAAACTCTAGCGCACTTTAGGCACTTCTGATTGCAGATTGCAGATTAACGATTGCAGATTGCAGATGTTAAACCACGCTATTAAGGTGCAGCGCACCGAGATATTAATACGTTTAGCTTTTCTCCACTCTCAGGTGCAATTCCTCCAGTTGTTCATCGGAAATGGTGGATGGCGAATCGATCATCACGTCACGCCCGGCATTGTTTTTCGGGAAGGCAATAAACTCGCGAATGGAATCCTGACCGGCAAACATGGCTGCCAAACGGTCAAACCCCAAGGCAATTCCCCCGTGAGGCGGAGCACCGTATTCAAAGGCGTTCATCAAAAAGCCAAACTGGTTTTGAGCCTCTTCCTCCGTAAACCCAAGAATACCGAACATCCTTTTTTGCAGGTCACGGTTGTGGATACGTATGGATCCCCCTCCAATTTCCACACCATTGATAACAAGATCGTAGGCATTGGCACGAACTTTACCGGGTTCTTTGTCAAGGATATCAATATCTTCGGGTTTGGGTGCAGTAAAAGGGTGATGCATGGCCTGAAAGCGATTGTGTTCTTCGTTCCACTCCAACAGTGGGAAGTCAACAACCCAAAGGGGTTTGTAAACAGAGGGGTCGCGCAATTCCAAACGGTTACCCATCTCCAGACGCAGCTCGCTAAGTTGTTTGCGCACCTTCTCGGCTTCGCCGGAAAGTACCAGCAACAGGTCGCCGGGTTTGGCATCAAATTTTTCAGCCCACGCTTTCAGCTCATCCTGATTAAAAAACTTGTCAACGGAGGACTTAAAAGAGCCATCTTCGTTGTATTTAACATAAACCAGTCCTTTGGCGCCCACTTGCGGCCGTTTTACAAAATCGGTGAGTTTGTCAAGTTGCTTGCGTGTGTAGGTGGCACAGCCTTCGGCATTGATACCCACTACCAATTCGGCATCGTCAAAAACCTTGAAACCTCTGTTTTGAGCCACGTCGTTAAGCTCAACAAACTCCATCCCGAAACGGATGTCGGGTTTGTCGGAGCCATAAAGTTTCAAGGCTTTCTCATAGGGCATGCGCTCCAGCGATTCGATGTCGATTCCTTTAACTGTTTTAAACAGGTATTTAATCATTCTTTCAAAAGTGGACAAAATATCTTCCTGTTCCACGAAGGCCATTTCGCAGTCGATTTGGGTAAACTCAGGCTGACGGTCGGCACGTAAATCCTCGTCTCGGAAACATTTTACCAGCTGGTAGTAACGATCGTAACCGGCCACCATGAGCAGTTGCTTAAAGGTTTGCGGCGACTGTGGTAGTGCGTAAAATTCCCCCTCGTGAATACGCGATGGAACGACAAAGTCGCGGGCTCCTTCGGGCGTGGATTTAATCAGATAGGGTGTTTCTATTTCAAGAAAGCGTTCGCTGTCGAGAAATTTACGGGTTTCGATGGAAAGGCGGTGACGCAGCTCCAGATTGTTTTTTAGCGGATTTCTTCGTAAATCAAGATAGCGGTATTTCATGCGAAGCTCTTCACCACCATCGGTGTTGTCTTCGATGGTGAAGGGAGGGACTTTTGATTCGCTGAGGATTTCGATATCGGTAACATCAATTTCGATATCGCCGGTAGCCATTTTCGGATTTTTCGACACCCGCTCGATAACTTTTCCGGTAACTTTAATTACATATTCACGGCCCAGGGTACGGGCAGTGGCAATCAGCTGTTCACCGGTTCGTCCCTCTTCCAAAAGAAGCTGGGTAATTCCGTAACGGTCGCGCAGGTCAATCCAAATCAGGCCGCCTTTATCGCGGATTTTTTGTACCCATCCCGACAGGGTAATCTCTTCGTTAACATCTTCAATTTTAAGTTCTCCGCAAGTGTGTGTTCTTAACATGTTATCTTGATTTAAATAAGGCTGCGAAATTAGGAAAAAAAG
>CAZKGB010000487.1:0-1924 GCA_964551935.1 uncultured Lentimicrobiaceae bacterium
CCCTCGATACAATTTTTTCTTCCTGACGTCAGAAAAAACCACTCGGGATGACCCGTCGCACGGTTTTCAATTTTCATTTTATCAAACCAAGCCGGTAATTCATATCATTCCCTCTTGTTGATAATATACCGTACGCCCTCCTGTTTGGTAACGGTGTTCAGCCACTCCTCAGGGTACCCTTTTGCTTTGATGCGTCCCACTGAATCTTTAACATAGCCATCGTTGTATTTCATTACCAGAAAATTTCCCAACTCGACCCATTGTTTATGCACTTCGTTACCCGAAGCGAGCGAAAAGGCCGATAATATCTTAATCCGTTCCTCGCGAGAGGCCGTCAGGGCTGCACGCTCTACCGAGTCCTGCTGCTTTATGAATTTTGCTTCCAGATTTTGCTGCACTTTCCGGATATCTTTTACCATGGGTTGGTAGCGGATATTCGCGAAATTAGAAACAAAATTAAAAGCCCACCACATTGATGCTCTGTCGAAATGCCGGATATTACCCGTTTTATAGGATGGGGAATTTCGCCAGAGGCAATATAAAACGGGAAATAGCAATTGGTGTATGTATCATCGAAACTGAACCATGCCAAAGCAAAATCATTTGGCATGTTACCACGCAACTGTGCCACATACGAATAAGCCGTTTGTGGTGTAGAAATGGGTCGCTCCCACGAGTATTTTTTATCGTTCATTTCCCATTCCATGGGCCGCGGACGGTTCGGGTTTCCAAAAGGACCTGCCGCCAAACCTTTGGTCATATCAAAATCAGTTCCCTCGTAATGGTCGCGAATCAGGCTGAAAACATCTCTCAGTCCCAGTTTATTATCAGGTTTGATAAACAAGGGGTAAGGCTTAGCATTCGGCTCTCCCCGGTGGTAATCCGGCGAAAAGTTTTGCGAGGGTGCTATCCTGCGAAACAGACTCCAAACGCGGGTTTCGGTATATTTTAAATGAGAAGGTGATGGTGGATCGTAAACATCGTTAAATCTAAACGGCTTTCCCGATTGTAGTTCGTAATATCCTTTTTTTACCGCCAGTTTAATCACATTTTTTGAGTAGAGACAATTGTCGGGGTCATCCAAAGGGAAAGTTCCAATGCGTGAGTGGTTGGCATGTGCCGTAACCATTCCATCGGGAATACGCATGGCCACCCAAACGGCTCCACCTTCGCCTCCCGTTCCAATCATTTCCAGCAGCCAGGCCTCGTTGGGATCGGCAATGGAAAAGCTCTCCCCCTCGCTACCGTAACCATATTGCTCTACCAGCGATGTCATCACCTGAATGGCCTCACGAGCTGTTTTTGCACGTTGAAGGGTTAACTTCATCAAATCCCAATATTTAAGCGGAAGGTTTTTATCCCACAGCTCGGCTCTTCCGGTAAAAGTGGTTTCCCCCAAGGCAAGCTGATATTCGTTCATCAGGATTCCGGTTTCGCGGTAAGTGTGTGCCACCTGATGAATTTTAAACTCTTTGCCTGATAACGAATGGTAAACCAACGAGTCGCTAATGTCGTGGTCGGCTGCAGGTGTTATATTGAGGTGAGGATGCCACTCGCCATCGTTGAGATAGACAAGAAATGCAGAACCATCTTTGGAGGCTCCTTTGGTTACAATTAAATTGGTACAGGCAAAGGAATGACCGGCGATAATTAAAAAAAATAGCAGCGTTATTAATGTTTTCTTCATCTGTAAATAATTTTGTACATACGTGACGGATCTGTTCGGCCGGCTACGGCCAGACCAGCCGTACAAATGTATGGAAAAACCTTTTACTCAATTCACCGGAAACAGGGAATAATAACCTGCTCACCAACCCACTGCTATTTCCATCCTTTTTGATAGTACTTCCTTTAAAAACTTAAAAACAGATACCGCATTAACAGTAACATTAATTATCCAGAGGTTCCTCAACAATGTTATTCA
>CAZKGB010000488.1:0-1914 GCA_964551935.1 uncultured Lentimicrobiaceae bacterium
GAGCTTTTTCATTTTTCCTGCAAGATGATTCTTTAGCAGGTTAAGTCCAACAGCAGGGTTCTCCCGATAGCTTTCCAGAAAATCGGCGACAGGAATGGGTTTTCCAAAAACAATAATTTTCCTGCTTCGGCAATGGGTATAATCATCGTAATCGATGCCAACAGGAACAACACCGATGCCCTCGGTTACTTTGCCGGTTTCCTCTGTTTGAAAGGCGATGCGTGCAAAACCTTTTTTAAGAGGTCGTAATCGGTGGATACCGGCGTGGTTTCCTTCGGGAAGAATAACGAGTCCGTTATAGGCGTTAAGCACATCAACCGTTTTGTCAAAAACCGCCTGATTTTTTTTTAGGGTATCGATGCCGTCACGAATGCGGTAGATGGGTAAAATTTTTAAAAAGTAGAGAATGGTTGCAAACTTTTTAAAGATATCGGACCGGGCCATGAAAACCAGCTGGTTTTTAACTGAAAAAAGCATGGCAAGTGCATCCATAAGGGCGTTTTGATGATTGGGTGTAAAAATCAACGATTTGTTTTCAGGAACGTTATCGTAGTTTACAATTACAACTTTCCGATAAAAAACGGTTCTGTACCAAAATCTTACATAATAAAAGAGTAAATTGTACCAAACCGACTTTTTTTCGATATTCCGGAACCCCATAGGTTATGCTTTTTTATGTTTTCGGGAGACAATCCCGTAGGTGAAGTTGGTCCAAATACCCGCGATAAACAAACCGGCAATAATGTGCCAAATACCCCACCAGGCTGCAATAATGGCCATGCCTCCCAATTCCATTTCGGGGGGGAAAATTTTCGGATTAAATATCAACACAAGTGCCAATCCCGAATTTTGAATTCCCGTTTCAATCGAGATGGTTTTCCGATCAACTACAGGACGTTTTAAGATTGCAGGTAAAAAATATCCGGTGGCAAATGCCAAAGCATTATGGCCTAATACAATAAGGAATATGTATTTTATTACCAGCATGAAATAATCGAAGTTTTTTGCCAGTGCCATCACAACAATGGCAGTAAAGATAAGAATAGATAACGATTTAATGGGTTTTACTATTTTGGAGGTAAACTTCGGAAATTTTGTGTTGGTAAAGATTCCGAGAATTATTGGTACGCCAAGTATAATAAATACGGTTTGAAACATTTGAACAGCATCAATTTGAATGGGACGCACCAAAGCTGCACTGTTGTGTGCGTTAAAAAAGTTTATGGCAAGCTTGCCCCAGATGGCAAAGTTTAATGGCGTAAAAATAATGGCGCCCATGGTGGCAATGGCTGTAAGACTTACCGACAAAGCCACGTTTCCTTTTGAAAGCGACGAAATAAAATTAGAGATGTTTCCACCCGGACAGGCAGCTACCAAGATCATGCCGAGCGCAATGGTTGGCGTTATATATTTACTTAAAGAGATAACCAGCAAAAATGTTACAAAAGGAAGCAGAACAAATTGTGATATAAATCCTATTATTGCTGATTTAGGGCTATATAAAAGTTTTTTAAAATGCTCAACTTTAATTTCGAGGGCAACGCCAAACATTACAAAAGCGAGCGTAAGATTGAGAGCAAACAGACTCGCCGGGCTGAAATTTAACCGGATGGAGTCGAACGCCTGAAGTTGTTCTAACATAATTTAAATTTTCCTTTGTTGCATAAATACGACAATTATTTTGTTTATCGAAGTATTTCGGAAAGAAAGTTTAAAAAAGTATGAAAACTTAATCAAAAAAGCAACAGGACTGTTGCTAACAGAAAGAACACCTTTTAAATGTAAATGATTTGATATTAACGTTATATAGAGAATGACAGGGTGATTTTCCGGCTCTTAATTTGATAAAGCCTTACCAATCTCTTCACCCATTTTAACCTGCGTTTCTAACCCTTTTCAGGTGTTTTCCAGCAA
>CAZKGB010000489.1:0-1906 GCA_964551935.1 uncultured Lentimicrobiaceae bacterium
GTTGTCACATCCGGCAGCCTGACTTATCAGGGAAAGTTTATGAGGTATTAAAGTTGGTGGTATTTGTTTTATCAAGCTGCAAAAATTTTTACTGCAAATTTGGAATTCAATGAAGAAAACCCATATCTTTGTACCATAATGGTACACATAAAATAAAGTTATGTTAATTATAAGCAGCAGAGAATTCAGACAAAACCAAAGAATATACTTTGAAAAGGTTGACAACGGCGAACAGGTAATTGTTCAGCGCGGCAAAGACAAGGCGTATGCCCTTACACCCGTTACCGGAGATGATATTTATTTCAATGCCGAGATGGTAAAAAGAATAAAACAGAGCATCGAACAGGTAAAACAGGGAAAAGTAAAAAGGGTTTCAACTACTGAAGAGATTAGCAGTTTATTGGGATTATGAAGTACACTTTAGAATTTTCGGAAACAGCTCTTGACGATATCGAAAAGCATAAGAAAGCAGGCGATAAAGTTGTGCTAAAGAAAATTGAGAAATTGCTTATTGAATTAATGGAACATCCTGCCACCGGAACCGGTCAGCCAAAACAGTTAAAACATGACCTTGCCGGATTGTATTCCCGCAGAATCAATCAAAAACACCGGTTGGTGTATTCGATAAACGAGGATATAGTTACCGTACATGTTTTAAGTGCCATGGCCCATTACGGAGATAAATAAAGTCTTAAAACACCCGCTCCGCAATCTTCCTGATGTTATCCGATTTGCCCATGGTGTAATAGTGCAGTACCGGCACGCCAAAGGCCAGCAACTCTTTTGATTGTGCCACGGCCCACTCAATGCCTGTTTCGCGCACAGCCTTGTTATCCTTACATTTTAGCACCTCTTTAACCAGCTCTTCCGGCATGTCCACGCCAAAAGTTTTAGGAATGGAAACCAGTTGCGACTTGGTGGAAACCGGCTTTAATCCCGGAATAATAGGAACCGTAATGCCTTTGGAACGGCACAGTTTAACAAAGTCGAAATACTTTTGATTGTCGAAAAACATCTGGGTAACAATGTAAGAGGCTCCTTTTTCGATTTTCTTTTTCAAAAAGTGGAGGTCGCTTTCAAAGTTGGGTGATTCCTGATGCTTTTCGGGATATCCGGCCACGCCCATACAAAAGTCGGTTTCGGTGGCGTTTTTCAACCCTTCATCAAGGTAGATACCACGGTTGAGATTCATCACCTGCTCTATCAAATCGGAGGCATGTTCGTTGCCTTCAGGTTCGGGTTTAAAAATCCGGGTATTGGCGGGCGGGTCGCCCCTAACCACCAGCAGATTTTTAATACCGAGAAAATGAAGGTCGATCAGAGCGTTCTCGGTCTCTTCGCGGGTAAAGCCCCCGCAAATGATATGCGGCACTACCGGAATATCGTATTGATATTTGATGGCTGCCGAAATACCTACTGTCCCCGGACGTTTTCTTACCGCCCGTTTTTTTATCAGACCATTACCCAGCTCTTCGTAAACCACCTCCTGCTGGTGATAGGTGATGTTGATAAAAGCCGGATCGAAATCCAGCAACGGGTCGATGGCTTTTTGAATGGATTCGATGTTTTGCCCTTTTAACGGTGGCAGCAGCTCAAACGAAAAGAGGGTTTTGTCTGCTTTGGCAATATGTTCTGTAACTTTTAATTCCATAATTCTATTTTTTTACCGCTATTTTAACCGCTAAGACGCTAAGACGCAAAGGCTCTTTTACCGCCAAGACGCAAAGGCGCAAAGGTTTTTAGTGTATTCGCGGTTTATTCTTTTAACATTTCTTCGCTCCATCGCGTCTTCGCTCCATCGCGGTTTATTCTTTTCATGGTTCATTTATTAATTATTTCTTCGTGTCTTCGCGCCTTTGCGGTTTATTCTTTCTTCGCGTCTCTGTGTTTTTGCAGTTTGTGTTTT
>CAZKGB010000490.1:0-1899 GCA_964551935.1 uncultured Lentimicrobiaceae bacterium
CAACGTCATCCCGAAGGAGGCACGACTGAGGGATCTCCCGGGTACCAGCCTGCCCCTTTGGCAAAAGGGAGTCCGGTCGATAATAGTAGGGGATTCCTCCTCCTGCGTCGTCGGAATGACGGGGAAAAATGGTCGTCGGAGTGCCTAAAGTTAGGAGTTAAGCGTGGTTAAAAATCAAAAATCTCCAATCGTTAATCTGCAATCATTATTCAAAAGTGCCTAAAGTTAAGTTAAAGAATTAAAATTGACATTTACAATTGATTTCATTAACCCATTCATCATTAACAACATGTTGGTTAGTTTTTCTTTTTAAGACGCAAAAACCAAATTACATAAGCTGTGGATAAAGCAGCTCCATACCATTTACATATTTGGAGCTCTTGGTTAGCCTGAAGGGTAGGTTGTTGGTTACAAAATCGGCATCCTTGTCGTTAGCAAAATCATATTTTACCTCTACAATAAAATCGTTACTGCGATAACTTCTCAGGAAGGTGTTGTGGGTTGGCTCAATGGCATGATAAGACAAATCACTGTCGATGGTTAACCGGAACTTTTCATCAAAAGAGGAAAAATATTCACGGCTATACCTGTTTAACAGAGAAGGATTAAGGTATTGCAAAACTTCGCGGGCCCACCGGGGTAAATCTGATTCGGCAAAAACTTTCTTTAAATCATCCATCTTTAAGGTTTCATCGACACGGAAAGGTTTTAACGGAAACGACAGTTTATTACCCAGAAATCCTTCGCGCACCTTAAACTCCAATACAGGCTTGCTAATTAAGCCGGTTAAATCACCATACCACCTGATACGGGCTTTTTTACGGCTTCCCTTGCCCGAAACATTGTCGTAAAAAAAGTCCAGTTCGTTTGAGTCGAGATAGATGTTGTTGATGTAACGCGGGTGAAAAATAACCCCAAAGGCCGCGGGATGGATGCGCACTGCCTGCAAAATGCCGGAATAGTGCAGATCGGATACCACGAACTTTCGCTCGTAACGACTCTTGTCTTGATTGAAGGGAGGAAAAAACATGATGGTTCTTAGAAAGATTTACTTTCAACAAACGAAACCTTTACCTCTTTCGACAGGGTGTTGATTTTTGTTTTAAAATCCTGGAGTTTCTCAGGCTTGGGCGAGTCAATAACGAAAGAGGCTTCGATGGCTCTCCCGTTTTCATCGTAGCGCTTCAACTGATATTTCCCGAAGGTATCTTTTACCACATCCACAATTTTATTCAAATCAATTTCTGAAGGATTGCCCGAAACATTCAGATACAGGTTCTGCCAGGTTGATTTTCCTTTTATCAGGAATCGGCCCCAAATAAAAATCATACCGATGGCAAAAGCTTCAATAACCACCATGGTTTGGCTGGCACCTAGTCCTAACCCAACCGAAATGGCGAAAAAAAGATATGCTAACTCTTCCGGCTCCTTAATGGCAGCCCTGAAACGAACAATGGAAAGGGCACCCACCAAACCCAACGATAATGCCAGCGATGATTTTACAATGGTAATAATGAGCATGGTGGTGAAAGATATGAGCAGAAAGTTGGCAGAAAACTGTTTTCTGTTTGAAATGGTTTTAGCACATTTAATATAGGTAAATTCCAAAATAAGCGCCAGCACCAGCAACACGATGGCATTCAACAGAAACTCCTGAAGTGAAATTTGCTGCTCCTGTGTTATTAAAAACTTCTGAAACAATCCCCACTTATCATTCATAAGATTAAATTTTGATGGATTTTATAAAAGCGCAAAATTAACAAAAAGTTAATAGTAGCCATTGATGGAAAGATAAAAACGGAACAGGATGGCAATATTCGGGTAATTCGTGGGGTTCACGGTTACAATCAGCCTCCATCACACACCCCTCGATACAATTTTTTCTTCCTGACGTCAGAA
>CAZKGB010000491.1:0-1897 GCA_964551935.1 uncultured Lentimicrobiaceae bacterium
AGCGTTGTATCCCTTTTGTTTTAATTGATATCGAATAGTTGAGACTAGCCAATAAGCTAGTAAACCAAGGTTTAGATGAGCCATTGATGCATCGTCGGTTTTGTGAAAAACGGGTCGTAAATCCAAGTCTGTTTTTAAAACTCTGAAGGTATATTCTATCTCTCGGATGGTATTGTATATTGACCAAAAAACTTTTTCGTTTTCTATATTTAACGTGGTTCTTAAAAAATATATTCCTGCCTTTTTGCCGGAATCTTCTCCTTTTTTATGTGCATACTTTATTGAAGTTGCTATTCCTTTCCCGTTGTCAATAACGCTGATGTCATAGTATTTATGCACCGAGGGGTATTTTTGTTTTAGACGCCCCAGACGTTCATAAACTTTTTCGAGTTTTTTTGTTCCTCCTTTTTTTTGTATCCCCTCTTGTATGCTTTGAAGTCCTTCTTCAAAACGCTGAGAGAGCAAACCGTTCATACTGTTTTCCTTTAGTGCCTTGGCCTTGCTCTTTACCCATAAATAATTGTCGGTATCATTTACATCACCGGTTTTAACTTTCATTAATTCTATGGGCTGTTTCCTTTTGTCTCTTGTTATTACAGGTTCACTACTGATGTCGGCATGATATTGTTTGAAACTGGAGCGGCTCACGCAAAGATAATTGTAGTGCTTTGCCTTGAGCATTTTCAGGTTGTCATCTGTAGCTATTCCGGCATCCATCACTACTGTCGGTTTACGATTGGTAAACGATGTTTTTCGACTTATTGCATTTACTATTGTTTCAAGGGTTTTACTGTCGGTCATGTTACCTTGAAAAAGATTGGAGTATTTTAAAAATCCTTCCCTGTTTATTACTGCTGCCAAAACAATGAGCTTGGCATCACCACGTTTTTCTTTACTGCGCCCGTATTTAGCTATTTTACTCTGTTGCATTCTCCCCTCAAAATAGGTGTTCGTTAAATCGTAAAGGATGATTTTATCATCTAAATCAAAAAGTTCGTTAGTTTTTTGAGACAGGTAGTTTTCCATCGCGTCTTTTACCGAGTACAGCTCACGTGATATTTTATAGAGTTTATCCTTGGTAATATCCTCAGGCCTGTAGCCTGTTATTTCACTTACAGCCGAGTTCTCCCTGATAAAGGATACTGTTTTGAGCTCTGACGCCGGATAGACAGCCCGGCTTATCACGTGAGTAGTTGCCAACGATATCTTTGCATCGTCCCAGCCTTGGTCACGCAGGAAATCTGCAATAGCCAATTGATCGAAAGCCTGTTTGCATAGCCATTCTGCGCCAATTTCACGAGCATCTTTATTTTTTAAAGAGGATACTTTTACCGTTTGCCAGTCGCCTCCCCGGTCTACATCATAACGCCGCTTCTTTTTAATCTCGTTGTAATAGTATTGGGCAAGGGTTTCAACCTTCTCATCAAAAATATCAAGGTCTATGCCAAGCTGACCTTTTAACTTTTCTTCAATTCGTTTTCCAAGCAGTTTTATTTGTTCTTCTGTTTCAAGTTTTTCTTCAAGTTTACCCAGTCCAACTATGATGTGATGTCGATTTCTGCCCTCTACACGATAGCTTTCGCATAGTTGATACACGGTGTAATGCCGATCTGCCTTCTTATTGTATTTTGGAAGTGGTCTGATAAACATAATGCAATATTAACCTTTAACTGCCTGTTTGTCAAATGTCCAGGTAGGTCTACAATGCATGTTTTCCGAGGCCTTAAAAATTAATTCCCTCTTATTGTGTAACTTACAAATCACACCTCGTGAAATTGTTAATAAAAACCGGGGTTATTAACAGATGTTTTTTGAAAACCTGAAAAAAGTGCGCAATGTGGGTTAACAACCAACTTTTATCGCGAAATCTTAACCAGGGCAAAAACCATCACGATGG
>CAZKGB010000492.1:0-1883 GCA_964551935.1 uncultured Lentimicrobiaceae bacterium
TATTGTATCGCTTTTAACAATTGCCCTAACGTACAAGACCCTGTTAGGTAATAATTTCAATGAATCGGCATTTAATTTTATCGCCATTCCATACTTTTGATTTCGTGGAATTTTAAATGAACCGGAAGAGGCCACTATTGATTCCGCTTTATTCCAGTCATAACGCGCCGGAATTTCATTTTTACTCAGTATCCAATATTCGGAATTAAACCATGCTTTTCTTTCAGCAACAAACGGATAGTTTTTTTTCAGTGCCTCGAGGTAATCGAGTGAAGCATAATCTACCCAGCCAAAAAGCACCCTATCGGCATTATTTTCTTCCAGATAACGGTTAACTTCCGAAAGGGTATTATTTTTTTCCAACTTAAAGTAATCGGGTTTTGGGCCAACCTTTTCAAAATAGTAATCAAACATTCTGGCATCAGGCGCTTGCAGTACAACGGCTGTGTTTTTACCCGAATATTTTTTCATGTTAATATCATGAATAACATGAGCCGGAATTTGATCAAAGCCCTGTTGATACATTTCAACATAGTGCAACCTTCCGAAAACAAGTGAAAACAAACCGGTAAACAAAATTAATCCCAAACTCAGTGATAGCGTTGCCATGGGAAGCCTGTCGAAAAATGAGAAGATAGCCATCAACAAAAACGGAAACACGAACAGCAAGGTAGAGTACTGAATAATGGGGCTCCGAAAAAGGGAATAGCCGAATGCAACCAGAAACGTAATCAGAAACCAGCTCACTCCTATCGCCCTGAATTTACCGGTACCCGGCTTGTTTGCGTAATACTTTATCGACAGGTAACCAACAATAGCCATGGTTGTCATCAAAAACCAGTTTGAAAAATGGAAAATATATCTGAAATAGTCCATCAGAAAACCGGGCTTGGGTTTAGCCAGCCAGCCCCCAATATCGCCACGACCCAATTGAGCTAAAAAGACTGAAATTCCCGGGAGGTACAGCACCATGATTGCCAATCCGGCCAACAAATAATATTTTAATTTTTTTCCTCGTACAAAAAACAACCCCGTAGCCGCCATGAGCACATTAAAAAACAGGGTAAATGCATGCAGGTAACTATTGATAGCTGTAAATATCACAAACCATACCCAGTTTTTCTTTTCAGACTTTTCGTCGAAAACCACTTTTGTCCAAAACCAAACGGTTGCAAGGGTAAAAAACAATCCCGGTGCGTACGGCCTGGCAAGCTGACTGTAAAAGATATGGTACTGCGTAACCGCCATAAAAGCCGCAGTAAACAGCGCCGTATTTTTATTAAACCATTTACGAGCTACCAACCACGCCAAATAAACCGACCCCCATCCCAGCAGAGCAAAAGGCAACTTTAGCACCGGTTCCGACAAGCCAAAGAGTTTAATCCAGAAATAGATAAACAGCTGTACCCCTGCCGGATGACTATCGTTTTGTTTTACCCCAATTTCGATTACATCGCTAACCGTATCGTACCAGGTACGAAAAATGGCACTAAACTCATCGTGCATAAAAGGAATAGAGCCAAAGTTCCAGAAACGCGAAAAGGCTGCTACTATCATAATCACGATAATCAGCAACCTTTCTGTTTTTATGTTATTTGTTTTTTGCAAGAATCAATCACTTATTAACAAACTACAGTGCTATGAATTGAGAATGAACACCAACGAAATCAGATAATCTACTTTAATCAGTAGCCTCTGCAAATAGATTTCAATACACCAATCCTGATTCTAACCACCTGACACTATGGTGCCAATGTTTTCGCCACTTACCACTTTCATCAGATTTCCTTTGGTATTCATATCAAAAACAAGAATAGGTAAATTGTTTTCACGACAAAGTGTAAAGGCGGTCATATCCATAATTTTAAGCTGTTTTTCGTAAG
>CAZKGB010000493.1:0-1879 GCA_964551935.1 uncultured Lentimicrobiaceae bacterium
CTCCTTTTTGGTAAGCTTTTCTATTTTGCTTTCGCCGTTAAAATCCTTATCCATTTTGGAGCTGGCAATGATGGCATTTTTTTGTTTGTCGTATTTCCAGGTGCCTACCGGAATACCCATCACTACCATCGTTCCGTCGCTATTAAAATCGGTTACGAAATAGGGCTCCTGAACATCACCTGATTTGGTTTCGACTTTAGTCATCATCCAACTACCGGTAATTTTTTTTGTTTGGGCAGTCATCATCATCACGATGAAAGAGAATACTGCGGTTAGAAAAATTTTTTTCATTTTATTTCATTTTATTTATTATTACTTTCTAATACACCTTTTCGCCACTTACCCAGGTGCTTAAAACTTTGATTTTATATAAATCACTTTCGTTTGCCTTCATTAAATCCCGGTCAAGGATAACAAAGTCCGCAACTTTTCCCGGTTCGATGCTGCCTTTTTGATGTTCATCGAAACTGCCTTTGGCCGGCCAGATGGTGATAGAGCGAAGGGCCTCTTCACGGTTGATGGCATTTTCGGTCTGAAATCCCTTTTCCGGCCACCCTTTCAGGTCTTTGCGGACAACGGCAGCATAAAAGGTTTTCAATGGACTGATGTCCTCGATGGGGAAATCGGTACCGTTAATAAGCCATCCGTTTTGTTGTAACAAATCGTGATACGCGTAAGCCGATTTCAGTCGCTCTTTACCAAGCCGTTCATCGGCCCAGTACATGTCAGAAGTACAATGAGTAGCCTGCACGCTGGGAATAACGGAGAAATCGCCAAAATAGTGGAAATCGTCGGGAGCGATAACCTGAGCGTGTTCGATACGCCACCTCCGGTCGTTTTTACCTTTCAGAAATTTGGCATAGGTACGAAGCATAATCCTGTTTCCCGAATCGCCAATAGCATGCGTGTTGACCTGAAATCCGGCGTTATAAGCTTTTTGACACATCGTATCGTAATAAGCCGTTGGGTGCAACTGCAACCCGATGTTACCGGGGTCATCGGAATACTCCTTTAATAACAGCGCTCCCCGTGAGCCAAGGGCACCATCAATATAGAGTTTTACGGCACTTACCGTCAGCCTCTCTTTATGCCAGGGTTTTTGATTAAAGAAAAAATCAAAATTCTCACGATTGGGGTTGATCATGGCATACACGCGCATTTTCAAAATATTTTGCTGTTGCAGGCTATCCATTAACAAGATATCACTTTTATCCAGCCCGGCATCAGAAACGGTGGTAAGCCCCACGGCAAAACAATCGGCCTGGGCACGTTGCAGGGCGGCAGTTTTTTCCTTTCTTGTAAAAGAAGGGACAGCATTCTTCATCAGGTCGGCAGCATTGTCAACCAACACTCCGGTAGGTTTGCCGTTTTTTAACACTACATCGCCACCGGCAATTTTTGTTTGGGCATCAATACCGGCAATCTTTAATGCGGCCTCGTTTGCCAATACCGCGTGGCCGTCAATCCGGGTTAGCACTACCGGTTTATCGGGAAAGGCTTTGTTTAAAAGTTCGTTGGTGGGAAAGTCTGTATTCTCCCAATCGTTTTGATCCCATCCTTTTCCCAAAAGCCAGTCGGGATGGTGTGTATTGTTGTATTTTTTAAGCCGGTTAACAACATCTTCCATCGAAGTAGTGTTAACAAGATTGCCATAGAGCATCTTCCAGATTCCATACCCCAAAAAATGGCTGTGGCCATCGTTAAAACCCGGATAGAGAGGTTTTCCCGCTGCATCCATTTTGGTTGCAGACTCAAAATGATTCAGCACATCAGCATCGGAACCTACCGCGACAAAACGCCCCTCTTTTACAGCAAAAGCCGTGGCCTTCAAAAAGGCTGAATCAACCGTGTAAATAGTAGCATTGTACACTATCAGGTC
>CAZKGB010000494.1:0-1867 GCA_964551935.1 uncultured Lentimicrobiaceae bacterium
ATGCAGATTTCATTATGATTAAAAAATAATAGTGAGAAAACACCCTCATGCCGTACATTATAATTGGTTGTAGATATGGGCATTAGCTCTATCAGTCAAATTCATTGCCTTTACAATCTTAAAACTATAGAGTTCAATCACGAAAACTTAATGGTTCACGGGAGACTGATCGTTTCAAAAAGTGTGAAAAAAGCATGTTGCAATAAAACGCCCCCGGAAGCGGTAGGTTTTGGCAGCCCATAATATAGTAGCAAAAATTCTGAAGATGATAAGTAAAACAGGTTGAGGGATGGTAACAAGCAGTATATCAGTAATATGATGTAATATATTAATAAAACGAGTTATGAGTTTGTGATTTTCCACTATTAGTTTTGTTTTTCGGTATAAAAAGATAAATAAAAAACCCGTTTCTTTGTAATCAAAATCAAATTAAACATGACAAAAAAATCGAAAAATAGTATATTATGGGTGCTGGCGGTGGTGCTCATGCTGGGTATGGCTACTTACCAACGTACCACGGGGCCTACCTGGCCTGTTTCGGGAGAAGTAACCATCGACAACAATATCGTGGGGTTTAAGTTGCTCAGGAGTCACGGTGGGGAAGGGGGTGCACCCGTAAATGTTGTTGTAAATGATCGTTCTGTTACGGGAGAGGTAACTTACAAACGTTACAAAAGTTATGATAAGCTAACCACGGTGGCCATGACTCGTTCGGGCGACACCTTGATGATGAAACTGCCCCATCAGGCACCGGCAGGAAAAGTGGAATACACGGTTACGCTTCGGAAAGGGGAGAAGTTATACAAACTAAACAACGAGCCTGTTGTGTTGCGCTATAAAGGAGCGGTACCATTGTATATTTTGATCCCTCATGTCTTTTTTATGTTTTTTTCCATGTTGTTTGGAATGAGGCTGCTGCTGGAACTTTTTACCGGTGGAGATAAATCGCTTTCCTATGCCAAAATAATTACTGTATGCGTGTTTATTGGCGGCCTGATATTGGGTCCCATCGTGCAGAACTATGCCTTTGGGGCTTACTGGACCGGTTGGCCTTTCGGTCATGATATGACAGACAACAAAACCCTCTTTATGTTTATTTTCTGGGTAGTGGCCTGGTGGCAACTGAAAAAGAACCCCATGAACAAATTATGGCCTGCCATTGCCATTGTGGTTATGTTTGCCGTTTACCTTGTGCCCCACAGCACCATGGGTTCGGAAATAGATTATACTAAACAGCCGGCAAAAACAGAACAGGTTAAACCATGATAAATTATTTATTAATAGCCGTTACCGTACTGGTCTCCATTGTAGCCTTCCAAAACCCGGAATTGATGGAGAAACTAAAGTTTAATGCTTACAAAATTAAATACAGCAAGCAAACCTGGCGTTTTTTTACTTACGGGCTGGTGCATGCCGGGTGGATGCACCTCATTGTAAATATGTTCGTATTGTGGTCGTTTGGTAAAATTGTTGAAGATTATCTGGAGTTACATTTTGGTTTCAAAGGCGAATTATATTTTGTTTTGCTGTATGTGGCGGGTTTGATATTTTCAACCCTGGTGGATTTCCGTCGCAACAAGGAAAATATCTATTACAATGCGGTGGGGGCTTCGGGTGCCGTGTCGGCTGTGGTGTTTGCCAGTATTTTAATTTATCCCGGTGGGAGTATCTTTATTTTTCCCCTTCCCATTCCTATCCCGTCATGGCTGTTTGGTATTTTGTATCTGCTCTATTCGGCCTATATGGCCAAACGTGGTGTCGATAACGTAGGTCATACGGCTCACTTTTGGGGTGCCGTGGTTGGGATTGTTTTCATGGCATTAATGGCTCCTTCGGTGTTTCACAACTTTTTAGGCTATTTTATCGG
>CAZKGB010000495.1:0-1867 GCA_964551935.1 uncultured Lentimicrobiaceae bacterium
TTACCTTTTACAATGCAGTTGCCAACGATGGCGTAATGGTAAAACCCATGCTGGTAACAAGCATTCAGCAAGACGGTGAAACCATTAAGCAATTTAAAACTCAAATTCTCAACAAGCAAATTGCATCACCCTCTACGATAAAAAAGGCACAGTCGCTGCTGGAAGGGGTTGTGCTTAGAGGAACCGGCCATAAGCTTAAAAATCGGTGGTACAAAATTGCCGGAAAAACCGGAACTGCCCAAATTTCGGAAGGAGAGGGATATCATGGTAATCGTCGCTACAACGCCACTTTTGTGGGATACTTCCCGGCTGACCATCCCAGATACTCCATTATCGTGGTGGTTAACGAGCCAACCGAAAACGGCTATTATGGCGCTTTGGTATCCGGGCCGGTGTTTAAAGAGATTGCCGATAAAATTTACGCTACCTCTATTTCGCTCGACAATAAATATTGGTCGGATACGGTAACAAAAAAAATTCCCATGACCGAGGTTCCTTCGTGGTTTGAAACCACCAATACCGTAGTGGAAGAGCTGGGCTTTAAAACCCTCGCCTATCGCGATAAAAGTGATTGGATAGAGATTGAAAAGCAAGGAAAAAAGGTAGCCTTTGTTCCTGTAAAAATAGATAGGGAAACCATACCCGATGTGAGAGGCATGAATGCCGGCGACGCCGTTTACCTGCTGGAAAACACAGGCCTTTCAATCCAACTTAAAGGACGCGGAAAAGTGGTCTCTCAATCGATAAAACCCAATATAAAAATTAATGGCCACCGGGTGGTGGAGTTAAGATTAGGAGAATATTAGAGAATAATAATTGAAGGTGAAAAAGTTACAAGACATACTATATCGCGCGGGTATTACCGCTGTAAACGGGTCACTCGACCTCTCCATCGAAGCCATTGCTTCCGATTCGCGAAAGGTAGCAGCCCACTCGCTGTTTGTTGCCGTTAAGGGTACACAGGTCGATGGCCACCGGTTTATCAATAAAGCAGTGGAGCTGGGGGCTGTTGCCATTGTATGTGAGGAGTTTCCGGGTACCTTAAACGAAAAGGTTACCTATATAAAGGTAAAAAACAGTGCTGTAGCGTTGGGCTATATTGCTTCAAACTTTTTCGATAACCCGTCGGAAAAATTAAAGCTGGTAGGCGTTACCGGAACCAATGGCAAAACAACCATTGTTACCTTACTTTATAACCTGATGGAGTCACTCGGCTACAAAAGCGGGCTGCTCTCCACCATTCAAAACAACATTCACCAAACGGTAATTCCCGCTACGCACACCACACCCGATGCCATTTCGCTAAACATGCTGTTGGCAGAGATGGTGGAAGCCGGATGCAGCTACGTTTTTATGGAGGTAAGCTCGCACGCCATCCATCAACACCGCATTACCGGATTGCAGTTTGCCGGTGCCGTATTCACCAATCTAACCCACGACCATCTTGACTACCACAAAACGTTTAAGGAGTATCTAAAAGCCAAAAAGCAATTCTTCGATGATTTGCCTTCCGATGCTTTTGCTCTGGTAAACGTTGACGATAAAAACGGCCGCGTGATGCTGCAAAATACCATCGCAAGAAAATATGGATATGCTTTGAAAAACATGGCGGATTTCAAAGCCAGGGTATTGGAAAGCCGTTTTGACAGCACCCTGCTTTCAATCGATGGTCGCCAGTTTTACACTATGATGGTGGGTGCCTTTAATGCTTACAACCTGCTGGCTGTTTATGCTGCCGCCCGGCTTTTGGGGCAGGATGCCGTTGAAGTGTTGCTAAAGATGAGTACGCTCAAGGGTGCCGCCGGCCGCTTCGAGGTAATTCGTTCAAAAAATAACCTCACCGCTATTGTCGATTATGCCCACACGC
>CAZKGB010000496.1:0-1864 GCA_964551935.1 uncultured Lentimicrobiaceae bacterium
ACCATTTACGGTTTGGGCGCCAGCCTCTGGACACAAAACATTCCGTTGGCCGAAAAGCTGGCCGCCGGGCTTGAAGCCGGTGCCGTGTTTATCAACGGCATGACCAAATCGGATCCGCGTTTACCCTTTGGCGGGAGCAAGCAATCGGGGTTTGGACGTGAGCTCTCCAATTACGGCATCAAAGAATTTACCAACATCAAAACCGTTTGGATAAAATGAGAATAGACATTATCACCCTTTTCCCCGAAATGTTTGACGGCCCTTTTTCCCACTCTATCATTAAAAGAGCCAAAGAAAAGCAGCTGGTGGACATACATCTGCATCAATTAAGAGATTATAGTCCCGATAAAAAACATCGTCGTGTTGACGATTACGCTTTTTCCGGTGGCGCCGGGATGGTGATGATGATTGAACCGGTGGCCGCCGCGATAGAAACTTTGAAATCGGAACGCGATTACGATGAGGTAATATATATGAGTCCTGACGGTGAGCTTTTTAATCAGGCCATGGCCAACAAGGTATCCATGTTCGAAAATATGATAATTCTTTGCGGCCATTACAAGGGGATTGACGAGCGCATCCGCGAACATTATATCACCAAAGAGATTTCGGTAGGTAACTATGTGCTCTCGGGTGGTGAGCTCGGGGCTGCCATCGTAGTTGATGCAGCCGTAAGACTGATTCCGGGTGTACTGGGCAACGAATCGTCCGCGCTTACCGACTCCTTTCAAAACAACCTTGTGTCACCGCCGGTGTATACCCGGCCACGTGAGTTTAAAGGATGGAAAGTGCCTGACATCCTGCTTTCGGGCAATGAAAAGTTGATTGATCAATGGAAACTGGATCAAGCCGTTGAGCGGACAAAAAAGCGCCGACCCGAATTGCTGGAAGGCGAAGATTAACCGTTTAAACCGATTTACTACCTTTGCACCTAAATACTTCCCTTATCGAGTATGAAATATCTTAAAGTAATAGGATTTGTTTTAATCTCTGCAATTTTTATCAGTAGTTGCTCGGTAAACAAATTCATCCCTTCTGACAAAAAATTACTTAAAGGATATGAAATCCGTTATACTACTAAAAAAGATGAAGTTATCGATAATTCCGAGGTAAAAGCCTATTTACGTCCCAGACCCAACAGAAGTTTTATCGGGATACGTTACAGCCTTTACATTTACTACCTTTCCACGGTTCACAAAGGCAAATTTTATTCATGGCTCAATAAGAAGCTGGGAGAAGACCCCGTGTACTTCGACCAATGCGATCCGGACCGGGTAGCCCACAACATGCAACGGTTTTTATCCAATTCCGGATTTTTTAACACCCGGATTGATTATCATCGTAAAGACAGCCGGAAAAAAACAAAAATAATTTTCGATATCAATACCGGAAAACCTTATGTAATCGATTCGATAAACTATAAAATTCCGGACAAAACCATAAAAGAGTTTGTTTTAGAAGATACTACCAACAGTTTGATTAAACGCGGCAGTATATACAATGCCTATACTTTGGATGATGAGCGGTCGAGAATTACCAACTTGTTGCGAAACAAAGGTTATTATTATTTTAATCAGAATTATATCCTGTTTGAAGTGGACAGCAACATTTCAAGCCATCGTTTGGAAGTTAAAACGGTGATTGTTAACAGAAAATTACCCGACCCCATGACATTGGGCAACTATATTGAATTACCCCATTACCGTTATTTTTTAAAAAAGGTAGTGGTGGTACCTGATTACAATCCGGTAAAATATCAATCTTACAAACCATACAACCATCAGATAGTTTTTTTGGCGACAGCACCTATGATTACACTTTTATGTTGCATATGCCGGTTCCTCGCTTTAAGGCAAAAGCATTT
>CAZKGB010000497.1:0-1851 GCA_964551935.1 uncultured Lentimicrobiaceae bacterium
AGGATTCCAGAAAAGCATAGCCCTGTTCAAGGTTATCGCGATTAAAAGTTTTGTAAGCAGCTGTAGGGATGTTGTGTTTAAACATGAACTGTTTGGCAAAATCTTTGGAGCCTTCCAGCCGGGCACCTGCTCTGGAAGGGCCTATTATTTTTATATTTTTCAGATAATCATCTTCTAAAAAGAAATCATGAATTCCTTCAACAAGGGGATTTTCAGGTCCGACAACTACCATGTCGATATCGTTTTCCACCACTGCTTTTTTTATGTTCTCAAACTCGGTGGTTTCAATGGGCAGGTTAACTCCTAAAACGCCTGTTCCCGCATTTCCGGGGGCAATAAACAGCTTATCTGTTTTCGGACTTTGGGCTATTTTCCAGGCAAGGGCATATTCGCGGCCTCCTGAACCTAAAACAAGTATATTCATATTATTTGGTTTGTGGTTTGCTGTTAAAAGTTTTTTCGATGGAGTTCCAAAGCATATCAGCGGTTTTATCCCAGCTGAATTTTTGCTTTTGGATTTTCCCTTTCTCTACCAGATTTTGTCGTAAGGTTTCATCGGTAGAAATTGTTTTCATGGCTTCAGCCATTTTGGCGATATTAAACGGATCGGTAATAAGTGCTGCATCGCCTGCTATTTCAGGCATCGAGCTGGTGTTTGAAGTGATAACCGGTACTTCGGCATTAAACGCTTCGACGATGGGGATTCCAAATCCTTCAAAAATGGAAACGTAGGTAATGGCTAGGGCCGACCCAAGCACCTTGCCAAGTTGATCAGGTTCCAACCTCCCTGTGAATATCACATCGTTCCGGAACTCCATGGTTTCGTAAGCCTCTTTAATATCGCGCGACCAGTACATCTTTTCGCCGACAATCATATACTTAATGTTGGTGCCGGTAGTTTTTTTAAAAAGGTCGAAGGCTTTAAAAAGATTGGCCAGATTTTTTCGCGGGTTGAGCGCTCCGATGAAAATAAAATAGGGGGCGCCGTTGGTGTAGTGAGCCTTTGTTTCGGCCTGCTCCCGTTTTGTGATGGGTTTAAATTTGCTGTTTGAACCGTTGTACACCACATCAACTTTATCCTGGTTGATGCCGTAATGTTTTACGATATCCTCTTTTGAGAAGGTTGAAACGGTGGCAATTCTGTCGGCGTTTTTAACAATTCGTGGAGTATAATACTGGTAGAGTTTCCGGTTTAACAAGGACATCTGCTCCGGATGGTGTTCGAAATTAAGATCGTGAATAACAGTTAGCTTTTTCACTTTCGAGTGCAGGGTGTTAAAAGCATCCGGTGAAACCAACAAATCGGGTTTTATCTTTTTTAGTAGGCGTGGTAAAGAGATTTCGTACCATGCATAGATTAAGAAAGGATGACGTGCCGGGGGAGTAATTTTGTGAGGAATTACATGGTTGTTAAAAATAAATTCATCATCCCAAGGGCGGTCGAAAATAAAGTGAAACTCATGTTCGGGATGATTTTTCACAATCCTTTTGAAGGATTCATAGGTAAACCATCCAATCCCCTCGAGTTTGTTTTTAAGCAATAACCTGGTGTTGACCGCTATTTTCAAATTAACTGTTTTATAGAACAGGCAAAGATAAACATACTCACGAAACGGCAAACAACCCTTGTACTATTCAGTATAGTCGCGGTAAAATTCGGCCGTTGCACTAAATTGTTTGCCGCCTTTAATAATGGCCTCGTAGCAAGCGTTAGCCCAGTAGTTTCGCAAACCTCCACCTCCGGCAGTGCCGGTAACAGGATAGGATAACAGAATGGTTTTAGTCAGATTATCAAAAAATACAAAATGGTAATAAGCAGTTGCGGTTGCTTTATCGTACGCATCGACAATA
>CAZKGB010000498.1:0-1848 GCA_964551935.1 uncultured Lentimicrobiaceae bacterium
ACCGATTTCATCGCCACTACCGGCGGCTGATTTTGCCCATACCGGATTACCCGAAGCATCGTATTTGGCGATGAATATATCTCTGCCGCCGGCGTTCGACAGGCTGATGGCTCCGAAATTTATAGTGCTGCTTGCAAAATAGCCTGTAAAATACAGATTCTCACTATCATCTGTTACAACTTCTGAGCAAGACTCGTAGCCACTGCCTCCGGCTGTTTTTGCCCACAAGGCTTCACCGGCTGCATTGTATTTAACGATGAAAATATCCGATGATAATATTCCGGCGTTGGGGAGGGTGATGGAACCAAAGGTGATATCGCTGCCATCAAACATGCCGGTTACGATGATGTTTCCGCTTTTATCCATGGTAACAGCATTTCCATCCATGTTGCCAAGTCCGTCGGAAGTGTTGGCCCAGAGTACATTGCCGGATGCATCACACTTTATTAAGTAGTACTGATTGTACCCGAAAGCTGAATTGGGATTGTACAACGAAAAGCCATCAAATGATATGTTTTCGCTTCTGAAAAATCCTGTTAGAAAAAAGTTGTCGGCGGCATCAACATATAACGATTCGCAGTCGTCCAGACTAAAACCTCCAAAAGATTTAGCCCATATCACACTACCGGTGCTACTGTATTTTACAATAAAGATATCGCTGCTTCCTGCTGAGTTTAAAGTGATATCGCCAAATGTAACCGATTCGTTAAAAGTTCCGGAAACGTAAACATTGCCTTGACTATCAAGTTTGATATCGCATCCGTAATCGCTACCCGTGGCGCCGGCCGAGTAGGCCCATTGCCAGCCGGGAGCTTCGGCAAAACTGTTGAAAGGCATAAGAAGAGATGAAACATTTATCAGCATAATAATTGCCAAAAGGTTGAATCTTAACCTGCGATGGAAAGATTTATTTTTAATGAACATATCAAAAAGATTTTGGATTTGCTTATTGCATCAAAAGTAGTTAAATAATCTTGAAACTTAAAGGATTTTGATAATGAATAGTGTCTTTTACAGAGGACTATAATAATTTACCATATTCGGGTATTTCCTGCAAAAACCGAATACTTTGTGTTGTGAAGTTAATTTCGCAGCAATAATGCTTTAAGCCGTTGCTTACAATGAGGTATTTCACTTTTAGCAGTTGGTTGTAGGTTGCTATTTGCTCAAAAACCTTTTGCGTTAAATTTACCGTGGCCGCTTTGAACTCCATTAGTACCAAGGGCTCTCCGTTGTTGTTGTAAGCAACGGCATCAAAACGGCGGGGTTTGCCATTTATGGTTAATCCCTTTTCGATGGCAATTAGTGACGCAGGAAATCCCTTTTCTTCGGTGAGAAACCGGATAAAATGTTGTCTTACCCACTCTTCCGGAGTAAGTGCCACGTATTTTTTCCGGAAAGCATCAAAAATTTCTTTCGAGGTTGAAGATTGCTTAATTGAAAACGGATATTCCGGCAGGTTTAATTTCATGATAAAGCAAAAATAGTTTTTCTTCTCTAAAAGCAGAAAATATTTCATTTAACGGAACAAAGGATTGCCCTGCTCAATATTAGCGGTTATTTTCCTATTTATATTAACTTGCGAAAGTTGAGTTGTCTTACCTTTGCCTTTGGATTGACGTAGTTGGATTCGGGCACAATCTTTGAAAAGTTGGTTGTATGAAAAAGGTGCTTTTACTTGTTGTAATGTTGTTTTCGCTGGTATTCGGTTATTCACAAAAAATAATCGTGCTGGGGGCACAGGTCGTTAACGGCGATACCATTCCGCAGATTAATCTTGATGAGGTAGAAATTTTGACTTTGCGAATTCCGAAAACCTATCGCGGAAGAAGGCGTTTGACGAGACTG
>CAZKGB010000499.1:0-1845 GCA_964551935.1 uncultured Lentimicrobiaceae bacterium
TTTCTCCCTTTACATAAACAAAAAGAATTATTAACCAATTCGAGTACCCGATTCGGTAATTTCAGGGAACCAGCACATCAAAATAGGAATTAGCCATTTTTTGCCCGTATTATTGGTCAGCTATCCTCTTACAAACAGCGCTTTCATAATTTCGGCAGCCATTTTAGGATTCTCTTTTAGCCGACGGGTGGAATAGGCAAACCAATCCTTACCGAAGGGGACGTAAACACGCAAACGATGTCCTTTTTCAATGATTGACCTCCTTAAGGCAGGAGTTACACCATACAACATCTGAAACTCGTACCTATCGTTGGGAACATTATACTTTTCAAGCAACTTGTATGCGCCCTCTATTAATGGAGTATCGTGGGTGGCAATCCCAACATAAACACCGTTCTTAAGCAAATATTCAAGATCTTCAAGATAGTGCTCATTAATCTCCTCGTACTTTTTGTAAGCGATAGAGGCCGGTTCAACATAAATTCCTTTACATAAACGAAAGTTTAAGGGTGCTTCCTCCGAGTGCATATCCATCATCGACTTTAAATCGCTCATGGTGCGACGCATATAAGCCTGCACAACCAGCCCGACATGGTTGGGAAACTCCTTTTTTAACTTTCTAAAAATTTCAATCTCCCTGTCCACACACGACGAATCTTCCATATCGATGCGGACAAAATTGTTGTAATCTACCGCCTTTTTAACAATTTCACGTATGTTATTATAGGCAGCCTCTTTATCCAGCAGAAGGCCAAACATGGTGGGTTTTAACGAGTAGTTACCATCGATACCGTTTTTCTGAATGGTGTCAATAATGTTAAGATATTCATCTTTATTTTTTGTTGCTTCCGATAAATCCTCAATAAATTCGCCCAGCAAATCGATGGTTACCATATATCTTTCGCTGTTCAGTTTTTGTGAAATGGCAACTGCCTGGCTTAGTTTAGTGCCTGCAATGTATCTTTTTGAAAAAATCCAAACCAATCTCTTTGGCATAAGCGGCAGCATGGCCGCTACCATTTTGTTAAACCACATCATAGCTTTAAATTTTAATGGTGCAAAATTATATAATCTGACCACAAATAACAGTTAATAGGATGCATTGGCAATAATTTATAAGGCTTAAAAACAGTAACAGCTACCATTCATCAAAACAGCATGTTATATAATATCACAATTGAAAGAAAAAAGGTTTAACATAAATTTGTTTATAAAAAGAATTGTACCTAATTTTGCCGCCCGATTTTAGAAGAGAAGTGGATGAAAAAGAGAGGTAGTAGCGATTTTGAAATTCCTTTTAAAGGACTTGGTTTAGGAACTCATCAATTTGATTTTGAAATCGGAGATTCGTTCTTTAAAAATCTTTCGTATTCAGAAATAGCCAGGGGTAAAGTAATGGCAGGGGTTGAGCTTATTAAAGAATCGACCATGATGATTTTTGATTTTACCCTAAAAGGTTATGTCGATTTGGTTTGCGACCGCTGTCTGGAACAGTACGCTCAGCCGCTGGAAGGCAGTTTTAAACTCATTGTTAAATTTGGGGAGGAGCCCGAAGAAGTTTCCGACGAAATAATAACCATCCCGTTTGAACAAGCCGCTTTCGACCTGACACACTACTTCTATGAATACATTATTTTATTGCTTCCGCTTAAACATGTACACCCCGATGATGAAAACGGGAACAGTACCTGTAATGTTGAAATGCTAAAGCAAATTGATGAACACAGTAAAAAAGAGTCAGACCCGCGATGGGCTGCATTAAAAAATATCAAACTTGATTAGTAACAGTTAAAACATAAAGAAATGGCACATCCTAAAAGAAAAATTTCGAAGACCAGAAGAGAT
>CAZKGB010000500.1:0-1845 GCA_964551935.1 uncultured Lentimicrobiaceae bacterium
TCCGACTCTCCCTGTTCAATAAGTGCTGTAACAGCCTTATCGTCGAGTTTTTCACAGTTCTCTTGCTGTTCTTTTATGATACGATTGTATAGAACCTTCATCATCAACCAAAGTAACAACCCCAGTAAAATAAGCACCATCCCAATATATAAAAAGGTATTGGTAATCCGGCTGTAAAAGCTCGTCAGGTTTTCCTTGGATACCGTGAGGCTAAAGCCCTCAATGCCCATATTGTTGCGAACGGAATCTACCCTTGCCCAATAAATTTTACGGTTTAACTCAAACGAAAAGGATCGGGGTTTGTGATCAGGGGTTTTCTGCCAGGTGCTAAATATCTTTTTTATTTCGGTTTCGATACGGGCAATATTGGTTACGGATGCTGAATCGCTGGTGGAAATCGGGGTGAACAGCACGCCATGGGTAGTTAAAATACTAACTACCGGATGTTTCATGGGTAGTTTCTTTAGAAAAAGTCCTGAGAAATCGCTTGTTTGAAATACGTAAGCGACAAAGAGTTTTGTATTATCTTTTGTTCTCAGCCGGTGAATTTGTAAAATTAATTCGCGACGTCCCGGAATTTCGCTGTTAATTTTAACCCAGCTTACCGCCCCGTTTTTTGAAGGTGCACTTTCGAGTAATTGCCGGTTTTCTTTGTTGAGGAAAAAGTTGTAAGTGTCGGTCCATTCACTAATTTCACGTAGGTTTTTATCCAGCCGTTTCCAGGTTAACAAGCTGTCGTTTTTGGGTGTAAAAGTTGTAATACGGGTGTCGTTGTCTTTTAAAAATACATATTTGAGATTGTCGGTAAACAACACCAATCCTCTTAAATAATTGTTGCTCGATACAACGGAGTTTGAGAGGGTATCAAATTTACCCTGCTTAAACTTCGTGAAGTTACTGCTTGCCACTTCCCCATTAAAATGTTTGATGGCTTTTTGAGCATCGGTCAGGAAATCTTTCAAATTAAGTTTTAAAGGCTCGGCAGCCTTAGCAATCAGCTCCTCACCATATTGAGTGTTTGAATTTCCTGCTGCAATATAGTACCCAATGGAAACCAACCCGAGTAAAACGAATGCCAAAGAAAACCACCGATATCTTTTTTTCATACAATCAAATTAGGAGGCCAAATTTACATTAAAATTTGTTATGAGAGAAGGTGATTGTTTCGATCAAAATTTAACTAAACTACCAAAAAACGGTGTAGAGCAGTGCCAGGACAATACAAATTACAAAAGCACTAATGTTAAAAACCGGACCGGTGGCGAACATACCCTTTTTTATCTTGATGGCTTTTTTATCATCCAAACCGCGGGTTTCGACATAGCTGATAACAACCATGATGAGGGTTACCACTAAAAAAGTATAGGCCATTTGGTTCATCCACGGAATATTTGGAAACAGGCTCTCCAGCGAGGTTCCGGTAAACCAGCCTTTGTTACCGGTTTTAAAATAAAGAGCCACGGGGATAGAGGACAATGCACCCCACAGCGCTGCGTTGTTGGTGGTTTTTTTCCAAAACAATCCCAGCAGGAAAATGGCCAAAATACCCGGACTGATGATACCGGTATACTCCTGAATAAACTGGAAGACCTGTGGAAGTGTTCCCAGCAACGGAGCCATAATAACGGCGATGAGCAAGGCAACACCGGCCGTTAACCGACCTACGAAAACCGTTTGTTTATCGGTGGCGTGTTTGTTGATATAGGGTTTGTAAATATCCATGGTAAAAATGGTGGAAGTAGAGTTTACCATGGATGCCACCGAAGAGACAATGGCTGCCGCCAAAGCTGCCAAAACCAATCCTTTTAATCCCACCGGAATAAACTGGCGAATCAGCCAGGGATA
>CAZKGB010000501.1:0-1841 GCA_964551935.1 uncultured Lentimicrobiaceae bacterium
TGTTCTCGACAAGCTCTTGCTTGAGCTTTTCTATTCCACGGGAATGCGTTTGTCCGAACTCACCGGCTTACGCAATTCCGATGTCGATTTTTTCAACAGAAGTATAAAGGTGCTTGGAAAAAGAAATAAGGAAAGGATAATTCCATTGTCGGACAATCTAATGACCTTGTTTAGAGAATATTTCAAACTGCGGGATGCCGAATTCGGCACCCGGTCCCCGGATAATTATATATTTTTAACACCCTCGGGTAAGAAAATTTATAATAAATTTGTGTATCGAAGGATTAACTATTATCTCGGTCTTGTTACAACCTTAACTAAAAAGAGTCCGCATGTTATTCGACACAGTTTTGCAACACATATGCTCAATCATGGAGCCGACCTCAATGCCATCAAGGAAATTCTTGGTCACGCATCGTTGGCGGCCACCCAAATATATACTCATAACAGTATTGAGAAGTTAAAATCAGTTTATAAACAAGCCCATCCAAAGGCGTAAAAACAGGGAGGTAAATTATGAACATTACGATCAATTCGGTTAAATTCAGAACCGACAAAAAGCTTGAAGACTTTATCGAAAATAAAGTTGGAAAACTTAACAACATTTACGAGGGCATTCACAGCAGTGAAATTATCCTCAGGCTGGATAAAGATGAGCAAAAAGAAAACAAAATTACTGAGATTAAACTCAACATCAAAGGAGGTGAATTATTCGCAAAAAAACGCAGTAAGTCGTTCGAAGAAGGCACCGATTTGGCTATCGATGCTTTGAAAAAACAACTTGTAAAGCACAAGGATAAGCTTAGAAAACGGTGATAATTTATTCATTTTCAAACATATGAGTATGCAGGCGTAAAAAAAGGAATTTTTTTTCAAATAATATTTGGAAGTTACGTTTTGTTTACTACATTTGCAGACCCTTTTGCGAGGGTCTTTTTTTGTTATTTGAAATGGTGAAAATACCCTTAAAAAGCCGATGTAGCTCAGTTGGCCAGAGCAGCTGATTTGTAATCAGCCGGTCGGCGGTTCGAATCCGTCCATCGGCTCGTTTTTTATACCGGAAAAACGATTCTGAAAAAGAAGTTGTACCAAGTAAAAAAAGTACTTTCTTTGCAGGCTCGAAAATCCGGCATAAACAGGCAAAAAGGATTTTTAAACGGGGAGATACCGAAGCGGTCAAACGGGGCAGACTGTAAATCTGTTGGCTCAGCCTTCGGAGGTTCGAATCCTCCTCTCCCCACTTTTACCTTTTTATTAAATTGGTAACAGCATCCGTGGAGGATGTTTTTATCCTTTTATTATTAAAGGTGATTTCCAGCGGGAGTAGCTCATCTGGTAGAGCGACAGCCTTCCAAGCTGTAGGTGGCCGGTTCGAGCCCGGTTTCCCGCTCTTTTTTTTGCTATTGTAGCTCAGGGGTAGAGCACTTCCTTGGTAAGGAAGAGGTCACGAGTTCAAATCTCGTCAATAGCTCAAAATTATTTTTTTTGATACTAAATTTAACTTTTTATTTAACTTAATTCTATTAATTATGGCTAAAGAACATTTTGACAGGTCGAAGCCACACGTTAACGTTGGTACTATCGGTCACGTTGATCACGGTAAAACTACTCTTACCGCCGCTATTACCGTTTGTCTTGCTGACAAAGGTTTATCCGAAGTAAAAGATTTTGATGCTATTGACAATGCTCCTGAAGAAAAAGAAAGGGGTATTACTATCAATTCGGCTCACGTTGAATACACACCAGAAAAAGCAGTTACTGAGAAGTCTTCTGTCTAGCATAATATGAAGAAATCCCGTTTCCAACGAAGGCCTCAAAGAGGTCCAAATATCCACTTGCAG
>CAZKGB010000502.1:0-1836 GCA_964551935.1 uncultured Lentimicrobiaceae bacterium
TCGATGCCAAACATCAAAATGCCCATTGGTTTCCCATTGACGAACTACCCGATTTGGCTTTCGATCATGCTGAAATAATTGAAAAAGCCATACAAAGTTTACGGATTAAATTTATGTACGAGCCTATCGCTTTTGAGTTGCTGCCGGAAAAATTTACCATTTCGCAGTTACAAAAACTTTACGAAGCCATAGCAGGAAAAAAGATTGATAAACGCAATTTCAGAAAAAAGATTCTGCAATATAAATACATTATTCCGCTTGATGAAAAACAAAAGGGAGTGGCTCATAAACCGGCTCAGGTATTTATTTTCAGCAGAGATGTTTACGACAGAACAAAAAAGGAGAAAATGATTTTATAGTTTTAACGGTAGCAGGTTTATTTAGAGAACTCCCTATTTACCTGATTGAAAAAACACAAGATATGAAGTTCGGATTTTTTGATGATGACCATAAAGAATATGTAATAACTACCCCTCAAACACCTTATCCGTGGATAAATTATTTGGGAAATACCCATTTCTTTTCGCTTGTTTCAAACAGTGCCGGAGGATACAGTTTTTATAAAGATGCCGGACTGCGGCGCATTACCCGGTACCGGTATAACAATGCGCCATTAGATTCGGGAGGCAGGCATTTTTACATAAAAGATGAGGATACGGTTTGGTCGCCGGGATGGAAACCTGTTAAAACCGAACTCGACAGCTACGAATGCCGGCATGGGCTGGGATATTCAAAAATAAAAGGTACTAAAAACGAAGTTCAGGCTTCGGTAAGCTTTTTTGTTCCTTTGGATTTTGACGGTGAAGTGCAGCACGTTACACTCACCAACAAGAGCAATAAAACCAAATCCATACAGCTCTATTCATTTATTGAATGGGCTTTTTACAATGCGGTTGACGACAGCACCAACTTCCAACGTAATTTCTCTATCGGAGAAGTAGAAGTAGAGGATAATGTAATTTTTCATAAAACCGAATACCGCGAACGCCGTAACCATTACAGTTTTTATGGTGTAAACCAACCCGTAAGCGGATTCGATACCGAACGTGATGTTTTTTTGGGAATGTACAACGGCTTTGACGATCCTCAGCAGGTATCCGGCGGAACTTCGGGAAACACCATTGCTCATGGCTGGTCGCCCATAGCATCGCACCGGTTAGATGTGGAATTGTTACCCGATGAGGAAAAAGAATTCATTTTCGTGTTGGGGTATGTTGAAAATGACCCGGACAAAAAGTTTATCGGACCCAATATCATCAATAAAGAGAAAGCCTATGCCATGCTTAATCGCTTTACAAACAGCCGGCAGGTTACCGATGAATTGAACAAACTGAAAACCTACTGGTCGGATTTGTTAGGCAATTTTCAAATTGAAAGCAACGATGCGCGATTAAACCGGATGGCCAATATATGGAATCAGTACCAATGCATGACCACCTATCACTTTTCCAGAAGTGCTTCCTATTTTGAATCGGGCATCGGGCGTGGAATGGGTTTTCGCGATTCCAATCAGGATTTAATAGGTGTTTCGCACATGATTCCCGAAAAAGCCCGGCAACGAATAATCGATCTTGCTTCCACCCAACTTGAAAACGGAGGAGCCTATCATCAATATCAACCCCTCACTAAAAAAGGTAATAAAGATATTGGCGACAATTTTAACGACGACCCGTTGTGGTTGCTTTTATCCGTTTCCAACTATTTGAAAGAGACGGGCGATTGGAAAATCTTGAAAGAGGAAGTTCCTTTCGAAAACGATCCCGATAAAAAAGCCTCTCTTTTTGAGCATCTGCGCAGGTCGTTTTACTATACGGTTAACCACCTTGGTCCGCACGG
>CAZKGB010000503.1:0-1835 GCA_964551935.1 uncultured Lentimicrobiaceae bacterium
CTTCCGTCGTAATCGGTTGAAACCATTAATAATAATGGGTTGCCATCATATTTATAGGCATTGTCGAAAGTAAAATTGCCACTGATAAAACCGGTAAAGTCAAGTTCCGGAGAAACGAGCCAGTCTTCGTTGGCATGGCTGCCGCTACTATATCCCGACATTTTTGCAAAGGTATTATCGTTGTAAGTATAGGATTCCCAAGCCTGATCGCCGGTAACATTGTGTGGTGTCCAGTCGCCGAAAGTGCCATCTTCGAAATCGACATCGCTTAAGATGGTAATGTCAGGAGTGGTGGCAGAGGCGGTTGGAGCAGTGCCATCGGTTTTATAATCAATATTTTCACCTCCGTTAGTATAGGGGTATATAGTGAAGGTGTAAGTTGTGAAAACATCAAGGCCTGAAAAGGTAAATGTTTGTACACCGTAACTCACGTTGGCAGCGGCAGTACCATCGCTCCAGTCGAAGTCATCGGCAACCGGTGTTCCGTCTTGAGGAGCAGAGGTTGACGAGCCATCTTTGGCTCCTAAAATAAGATATCCCGATGGAAGTTGTGCTCCCGTGGCATCCGTCCATGTTAAGTCAATGGTAAGACCATTGGCTGCCGCTGCAAAATTGGTTGGATAGTTGCTTGGTTCGGGGTCGTTAGAGGTTTGTCCCGAGAAGTTAAAGTCGTCGAAATAAACATGACCACCGGTGTTGTTGTTTTCTTTGTAAGTTCTCACCTCAAAGCGAAACTGAGCGGCGTTAACAGGCGCTGTAAGGGTTACAATATAATGTTGCCACGAGGTATTGTCTTCGCTGTAGGTGCTCGGTCGTAATTCATCGGCATTGGCGTCCAGATAGGTGCCGCTGGCATCCATCCAATAGGACCAGATACGTGTACGGGCAGCCGGGTCGTTGTCGAAATACCAATATTCAATGGTATATTCGGTACCCGGTGAAACGTTGTCCAAATCTTGTCTGAACTTTTGACTTGATGCATCCGACATCTGTGCAGCTGAATAAGTGCCGCTGTGAATAACGGTTGATTCCTGTGAGATGTTGTCATACAAATCCCAGTCGGTAGGGGTGGAGGCATTGTCCCATTGCTCTAGATCAGCATTCTGGACCATGTTTTGGCTTATCGACCAAAAGGGGGCTGCTATCAGAGCTGTGACGATTAATAAAAAATAAATTTTTTTCATAAGTACTTGTTTTTAATTAAGCAGCAGGGAAAAAACAAACCCTGCTGCTTTGGTTATTGATAAATGTTTATTTGATAATCAACCTTTTTACGGTACTATATCCGTTTAACGAATCCGTAATCCTTATCAAATAGGTACCTTTGGCTAAAGCCTGCAAGTATAATGTTTCAGAGGTCGAGAGGTTGGTTGAAAAGACCTGAATTCCCAACAAGTTTAAAACAGCAACATTAACCGTGCTGTTTTCCGGAATTGTTATGTTAACCGTTCCGTTTGACGGGTTTGGATATAGTTTTACCTGTTTATTAAACATGCTTTCATTCAAACCATCGGGGATGGTGTGGATATAATCGGTTTTAGTTAAAGTATCCGTACCAAACACATTGGTGGCTATCAGCGTTACATCGTATAACGAGTCGGCAGGAATGAGATAATAAATCTCCTGTGGGTCAACAGCTGTAGAGGTATCAGGGGTGGCACCTTCAAAGGTCCATTGGTAGTTAGCTTCTTCGCCGCTGCTCAGGTTGGTAAAGTTGGCATAACTACCTACGGTAACCGTGGTTGGGATGGCTTCAAAATCAGCCACAGGAGCTTCTCCTGCCCAAATATAATCGGTGGAGACGGCAGTGTCGGAAATAGATCCGTCACTAATTA
>CAZKGB010000504.1:0-1829 GCA_964551935.1 uncultured Lentimicrobiaceae bacterium
TTATAAAAACATTGATAATAACGTAATTACTAACTTAACCGGATTTTACCAAACCTTACATTTTTTTAAAAGTTCATTAAATATCAAGTCAGGTTAATCACAAATAGCTTAATATTAAGCTATTGAGATTATCGGGTTTCTTATCTCAACTGTGCATCTGCTTCTCTTTCCAATGCCTGCTGAATACGCTTCATCGCTTTGTCGATGATTTTATCGGTAAGGGTTTTGTTTTCATCTTGCAACACAAACGACAAAGCATACGATTTTTTCCCTTCGGGGATTTTATCTCCTTCGTAGATGTCAAAAATTCCAACCTCTTTTAACGTTTTCCGTTCAGCTTTCACAGCTACCTGTTTTAGTGCTTCAAAGGTTACTGCTTTATCAACAATCAGTGCCAGGTCGCGGCGAACCGCAGGAAATTTCGAAATTGCTTTGTAAGTTAAGTCGTGGGCCGGGATAAGGTTTATGATATTATCCCAGTTAAAATCGGCCACGTAAACACGCTGTTTAATATCGAAAGATTTCAGTAATTTTTTGCTTACCTCACCCACCGAAACAACAACCTTGTCGTTCACAACATAATCGAGGGTGTAAGCAAAATCATCTGAGCTGCTTTCGGTCATGGTGAATTTTTTTCTGTCGATGCCCAGCCTTTTAATAATGCTCTCGGCAATACCTTTGGCCGTGTAGAAATCAGCTTTGGCATGACTACTATTCCAGTTTTCAGCTTCCATCTTCCCGGTAGTGAACAGGGTAAGATGCTTTTCTTCAAAATAGTTTTTAACACCGGTTTTCATGGTTGCTGCCGACTTTCGCTTATAAGTTTTTCCAAACTCGAAAATCTTCAAATCGTTAATTTTCCGGTTTTGATTGTAATTTATCACCTCCAAGCCACCAAAAAGCAGGGTTTGACGCATGATATTTAAATCGGTGCTCAAAGGGTTCAACAGCTCCACGCTGTGGTCTTGATCAAAAACAGCGCTCTTTTCAATATAGGCGGCTTTTGTTAACGAATTGTTCATTATTTCGGTAAAACCTTGTCCCACGAGATAGTCAGCCACCAGGTTTTGAATTCTTTCCAAATCGGGTTTTTGACGCAGGCTAACAGAGGAGTTTACCTTTTCCGGAATCTCGATGTTGTTGTATCCGTAAACCCTTAATATCTCTTCCACGATATCCACTTCGCGCCTGACATCAACTTTAAATGTCGGGATAAGCAGTTTCAGCCCTTCATGGCTCGTGGCCAGCACTTCTATGTCGAGGTCTTCCAGAATTTTAACAATAATATCTTTCTCAATCTCTTTACCAATAAGTCGGGTAACCCTGTCGAAGCTGATATCCACCGTCCATTTTTCAATGGTTTTCGGGTAAACATCTTTTATCTCCGACGAAATCCGGCCACCGGCAATATCTTTAATAAGGAGGGCTGCACGTTTTAGCGCGTATTCGGTAATGTTGGGATCGGCACCTCTTTCAAAACGGAACGAAGCATCGGTTTGCAATGCGTGGCGTTTTGATGTTTTTCGAATGTGTGTAGGATCGAAATAGGCACTTTCCAAAAAGATGGAGGTGGTATTTTCGGTAACGCCCGATTCGGCACCGCCAAACACACCGGCGATGCACATGCCTCCTTCAACGTTGCATATCATCAGGTCGTCAACATGAAGTTTGCGCTCCATATCGTCGAGTGTTACAAAAGGCGTTTCGGAAGGAAGCTTTTTAACAACCACCTTGTTTCCTGTTATTTTTGCCGCATCAAAGGCATGCAAAGGCTGGCCTGTTTCGTGAAGCACATAATTTGAAATGTCAACAATATTATTGATGGGGCG
>CAZKGB010000505.1:0-1825 GCA_964551935.1 uncultured Lentimicrobiaceae bacterium
CATGCAGAGGTTACGTAAACATGCAATTTTGAAAGTTTTTCTAAAATAAAAAAACTGATTATTCAGCAGCTTGTTCGTTATCGCTGCCCAAATCTTCAAAGCTGACGTCAGCCGGTGATTCGATGGATGAATCAACAACGGGCTTCTCTTCTTCGACAGGTTTTTCGCCGGTTTCAATAAAATTGATGGCGGTTTCCAGCCCGTTTTTGAACTTTTCAAAATCTTCGTTGTACAAAAAGATCTTGTGCTTTTCATAGAAAAACTTCCCGTCTTCCTGATTAAACCGCTTTTTACTTTCGGTAATTGTCAGGTATCGCTGACCATTACGGGTTTCTTTTACATCAAAAAAGTAAGTGCGTTTTCCTGCTCTTACCGCTTGTGAAAAGATGTCTTCTCTTCTCCCATATTTTTCGTGCTCTTCCATGCTTTTGAGGTTATGTCCCATTTCAGTTACATCAAACAAAAATAAAAATTAAATGAAATGACCAAATTTATTGCAGCTTTTTTTTTACGAAGCTTATTAACAAAATGTTTCTTCAAAACTTCCCAGCCATAGCCAAAGGCCCAGCCGGCAGTAGGTTTTTCAATAAATGCAGTATTGTTTTCCATTATTTTGATTTTTTAAATGAAACGAATCTCCTTATTTGGTTTCCTAATATACTAATAATTAATTATTTCGCAGTTTCAGGTTGAGAAGTTTCAAGTTATAAAGTTTCAGATTCTTAGAATTGCAAGCACCAATTTATTGAATGGAATTGAGATGAACCGTTGCGCTGACTGCAATGAAGGTATCTCGATTAACGTAGCGGTTTCCCGGCTCCCACTTCGAATTCTTCGAGGGGCTTCGCACTTTTCGACGAACTTCGATAACCTTTGCACCCTTCGCACCCTTCGACGAGCTCAGGGTACGGCTCAGGGGTACGGCTCGGAGTGACTGAATAAGTAATCTGCCGGGTCACCTCTCGCAAAGCCTTAGCGACCTGACGATTGGCCTTCTTCCACAAAACAAAAAAAGCCTGGAATGATTCCCGCTTCAATCTCACCCGCCAATTCACCGGCAGAAGAATAAATATAGACTTTACCATTTCGTACATAATCCAGGGCATCGGAAACATAAACAGATTCCTTATCGGATCTGACACCCATTGCGTAAAAGTTATGCGAGCCACTGGTAACCCAGGGTATTTCCGGCAACTGGTTGGCGGAGGTACTCATTTTAAAAATATCACCGTTTAAAAACCAAAGCGTATTTCCGGAACCATTAATACCAAGCGAAAAAGGATTGCTATTCTTGTTACTAAACTCCAGCTTCTTCTCGATGGCATAACTTTCAGTATTTATTCGGTATAACGCCGGAAACGCGGCATTGTCATATCCACCGCTGCAAAGTACCCAAAGTTTATTGTTGGCGTCTGTTACCATGCTATTGGGTTCACGCGTAACCAGGATGGAATCTTTCACCTCACCGGAAACTGCATCTAAAACCAATACCATATTGTTTTCCGGAATCTGATTAAGCTTTGACCAGTTGTTAACAAAAACCTTGTTCCCGATTTTTACCATCGACTCGGAAGTTCGGCCATGCAGCTCAATGGTTCCCGTAACCTGATAGGTATTTAAATCAACAATGGAGATAAATTTATCAAACAAATCGGAAACCCAGGCCCTGTTTTCATCCAGTATTAAAATCTCACGCGGTGATGTTAATCCGCTGATTTTTCCAAGAAAAGAACCCGTATTCAAGTCAATTATATACACTGTTCCCGAATTGTTTACCACGATAAATCCCCTATCGTTGTAAGTTGTCATAAAATTAGCCACATCG
>CAZKGB010000506.1:0-1823 GCA_964551935.1 uncultured Lentimicrobiaceae bacterium
CTCTTCGATAACGGCCGGAATTTGAATTTCTCCAATCATTTTACTGTAAATTTTTAGGTTAGAGTGGTATGTTTGAATGTTTTTTTGGAGGGTTGGTGTCTTTTTTAGTCGCCAGTGTTTGCAAAGCCCTGATAACACGAAACCGTGTATTGCGTGGTTCGATTACATCGTCGATAAAGCCGTGATGGGCTGCTTCGTAGGGATTGGCGAATTTCCGGCTGTACTCCTCCTCTTTTTCTTTGATGTAATTAGCCTTGGCGATATCCGATTCAAGTTTAGTTACATTTTTACCTTCCAGTATTTCGATGGCACCTGCCGCACCCATCACGGCAATTTCTGCCGATGGCCAGGCATAGTTAATATCGCCGCGCAGCTGCTTCGAACCCATCACATCGTGGGCACCACCATACGATTTTCGAAGGGTGATGGTGATTTTTGGGACTGTGGCTTCGCCATAGGCAAACAGTAACTTGGCTCCATGGATGATAATGCCACCAAATTCCTGGTTGCTTCCAGGCAAAAATCCGGGGACATCCACCAAGGTAACGATGGGGATGTTGAAGGCATCGCAAAAACGGACAAACCTGGCTGCTTTACGCGATGCGTTGATGTCTAATACCCCGGCGAGGTAGGCCGGCTGATTGGCCACAATACCCACGGGCATTCCGTTAAAGCGGGCAAACCCTGTAATGATATTCATGGCATAGTGGCGTTGCACTTCGAGGAACTCCCCATTATCAACAACAGAAAAGATGACATCCTTAACGTTGTATGGCTGGTTGGGGTTGGATGGTATGATTTCATTAAGCAAATCTTCCATTCGGTGAATGGGGTCTTTACACTCTATAACGGGTGGGTCTTCAAGATTGTTTTGCGGTAAAAAGGAGATTAGTTTTCTAAGAATTAATATTCCCTCCTCTTCGTTATCGGCAATAAAATGGGCTACTCCTGATTTTTTACCGTGAACCTCGGCACCTCCTAACTCTTCGGTGGTGATTTCTTCACCGGTAACGGTTTTGGCTACTTTGGGGCCGGTAACAAACATGTAGCTGCTTTCGCGGCTCATCAGAATGAAATCGGTAAGAGCAGGAGAGTAAACGGCGCCTCCGGCGCAGGGGCCAAACACAGCAGACAGTTGTGGAATAACCCCCGAGGCCATGATGTTTCTCTGAAAAATCTCTGCATAACCGGCCAAGCTTTTTACCCCTTCCTGGATACGGGCACCACCACTGTCATTAAAACCGATTACAGGTGCTCCCACTTTTAGCGCCTGATCCATTACTTTACAAATTTTGCGAGCCATGGTTTCCGAAAGCGACCCGCCAAAAATGGTAAAGTCCTGTGAAAAAACATAAACTATTCTGCCATCGATAGTGCCGTACCCGGTGATTACACCGTCGGTGAGGTAGTGCTGTTTTTCAAGGCCAAAGTCGTGACTGTTATGGCTTACAAACATGTCGAACTCTTCAAAACTGCCTTCATCCAGCAGTAACTCTATCCGTTCGCGAGCGGTGAATTTTCCTTTTTTGTGCTGCGCTTCAATGCGCTTGATACCACCACCCAGCTTGGCCTCTTCCCGTTTGCTTAGCAGCAGTTGAATATTATCTTCTATGGTCATGATAACAGTTATTTATATGTTATTATTTTAACAGATGAGTTTAAAAAAATATTTCTCTTTGGCATTGATATTTTATTTTTTAAGACTCAATATTTTTTGTTGTTAAACAGTTCACAAAAGTAGATAATATTCCATTTTTTGAAAGGAAAATGACAATAAAAACAGGCTTAAGCGATAATTCAGAATCAGACCAGATAGGGGGAGG
>CAZKGB010000507.1:0-1819 GCA_964551935.1 uncultured Lentimicrobiaceae bacterium
ACGCCGTTATCGAGCCAAAACTCTCGCTGCAATGGTTTCTGAAAGTGCAGGACCTTGCCCAACCGGCGCTGGATGCGGTGATGAATGATGAAATTAAGTTTCACCCTGCCAAATTTAAAAACACTTACAAACACTGGATGGAGAATGTCCGCGACTGGTGTATTTCCCGTCAGCTGTGGTGGGGACAGCGCATTCCGGTTTATTACCTCTCCAATGGCGAAATGGTGGTGGCCAAATCGAAAGAGGAGGCACTGGAAAAAGCCAGAACCGAACTCAACCGGCCGGAGCTTACCGCCAACGACTTAAAACAGGATGAAGATGTAATGGATACCTGGTTTTCATCCTGGCTGTGGCCCATTAGTGTTTTCGATGGCATCCGCCACCCCGACAACCAAGAGATCAACTACTACTACCCCACCAACGATTTGGTAACGGGTCCCGATATTATCTTTTTCTGGGTTGCCCGTATGATAATGGCCGGCAAAGAGTACCGGAACGAGATTCCTTTTAAAAATGTTTACTTCACCGGTATTGTCCGCGATAAGCTGGGCAGGAAAATGTCGAAAACCCTCGGCAACTCTCCCGACCCTATCGAACTGATTAACCAATATGGTGCCGATGGCGTACGGGTAGGTATGCTCTTAACGGCTCCGGCCGGCAACGACCTCCCTTTTGACCCTGCCTTATCGGAACAGGGTAGAAATTTCAGCAACAAAATCTGGAATGCACTCAGGCTGGTAAAAGGCTGGGACGTGGATGACACCATTCAGCAACCCGAACACAGCAAGCTGGCTATTCAATGGTTTGAAGCCCGGTTTAATCAGGCTTTGGCTTCCATTGAAGACCATTTTTCAAAATACCGTATCTCCGATGCGCTGATGACAACCTATAAACTGATTTGGGACGACTTCTGCTCGTGGTACCTCGAAATGATTAAGCCTCCTTATCAAAAACCGGCCGACAAAGCCACCTACGAGGCTACCATCAGGTTTTTTGAAAAACTGATGAAAGTGCTTCATCCCTTTATGCCTTTCATCACAGAAGAGATTTGGCATCTGCTGGCAGACCGAAACGAGGGAGATGATATTATTGTGGCTGCTATGCCTTCTGCCATGCCCTTCGACCAAAAAATTATTGACGCTTTTGCCCGGGCTACGGAAATTATTCTCGGCATTCGTAATGTACGCAAGGATAAGAATATTGCCAACAAAGAGCAAATTGAACTGAAAGTAAAAGAGGGAGCGAATGCCGACTGCATGCTATATCCTGTTGTAACCAAAATGGGAAACCTCGACAGCATTGAAAAGGTAAACGAACAACCTTCGGGAGCCATCACTTTTATTGTCGGATCGCAGGAATTTTACATCCCGCTGGCAGGCACCATTGATGTGGAAGCAGAGATAAAAAAACTTAATGATGAGCTAAAATACACCAGAGGGTTTATGAATTCTGTTTCCAAAAAACTTTCGAACGACCGCTTTGTAAACAATGCTCCTGCAGCTGTAGTCGACAAAGAGCGCCGGAAACTTGCTGATGCGGAGGCTCGCATCAAAGTACTGGAAGAGCAACTTAACAATTTGGGATAGTTTACGAGTATCTTCAAACTTTAGGCACTCCCAACTCCATATTCTGCACTTTTTCTGTTAACACTATTTTACACTACTTTACACTCCATTAACAAAACTCCCGATTACCGACTTTAATTTTGGCTAATTGTTAATCAAAATCTAAGGTCATGAAAAAAGTTTACTATCTGTTAAGTCTTTTATTTGTGCTTTTAACATTGCAGCTTAAAGCACAAACAACCACTCCACCGGGC
>CAZKGB010000508.1:0-1791 GCA_964551935.1 uncultured Lentimicrobiaceae bacterium
TCAGGCATACGCCAATGGGATTTTTCCATGGTATGCTGATGGAGAACCCATTTTATGGTGGTCGCCCAACCCGAGGATGGTACTCTTCCCGAAGGATTTTAAACGACATAAAAGCTTAAGAAGAAAGGTTGAAAAAGAGCTGTTTGAAGTAACTTTCGATACCGCTTTTGATGAGGTAATACATCAGTGTGCACGAACCCGGCAAACAGATGAGTCGGGAACATGGATTACCAAAGAGATGATAGAGGCCTATGTTGCTCTGCATAAGATGGGGCTGGCCCACTCGGTAGAAGCGTGGCAGGAGGGCAAGCTTGTTGGAGGACTGTATGGTGTTTCGTTGGGAGGAACCTTTTTTGGCGAATCCATGTTTTATGGGGTAACCGATGCTTCTAAAGTGGCTTTGTGGCATTTGGTTGACCGGTTGCTATCCTGGAATTTTGACATGATTGATGCACAGCAGGAGACGACTCACCTGAGCAGTTTGGGAGCTGTTGCCGTTGAAAGGAAAAAGTTTTTACATTTGTTGAACAAAAGTTTGGACAAGCCGACAAAACAAGGTCGCTGGACAAACCATTGAAAAAGGAATTATCATGGAGAAAAACAGAGCATTCATGGCCAAAGCTATCAGTTTGGCTGCCAATAATGTTAATAGTAGTAATGGAGGTCCGTTCGGAGCGGTGGTTGTGAAAGATGGGGAGGTTGTAGGAAAAGGTGGTAATAAAGTAACAATGCAAAACGATCCTACGGCGCATGCAGAAATCGTAGCTATTCGTGAAGCTGCCAAAAATCTCGGTACTTTCGATTTGTCGGGTTGCGAAATTTATGCCAGCTGCGAGCCCTGTCCCATGTGCCTTGGAGCCATCTATTGGGCAAGGATTGATAAACTCTATTATGCCGCCACCAAAGATGATGCTGCCAAAGCCAATTTTGATGATTCGTTTATTTATGCCGAAATTGCCAAACCAAAAGATCAACGTCAACTTCAGTCGGTTCAGCTCATGCGCGAAGATGCCGTAAAGGTTTTTGAAAAGTGGATTGAAACGGAAAACAAGATACCGTATTAACATTAGTTCGCTATAAGTAGAACGATTCATAAAAAGATAACCTGTATATCTTATGAATTATTATGGCTTGGAAGAACAGAAGAATGGATGGGTGGATGAATGATCACCTGAACGGATTTTCTTACCTTTGATGAAGAAAAAACATTCATCATGGAATCACGTATCAGCGAAGCAGCCAATCTGCTTAAACAATCAAAATACACTACCGCTTTCACGGGTGCCGGCATATCGGTAGAGAGTGGCATTCCACCGTTTCGTGGTGCCACCGGTCTTTGGAGTAAATACAACCCCATTGTGTTGGATATCGACTATTTCCATTCCCATCCGTTGGAATCGTGGCGCGTGATAAAAGAGATTTTTTACGATTTCTTTGGTGCAGCTAAACCCAACAAAGCCCACCATGTTTTGGCAAGGATGGAGCAGGACGGATTACTTAAAAACATCATTACCCTAAACATCGACAACCTGCATCAGGAAGCAGGGAGCAGGGAAGTGTATGAGTTTCATGGTAACTCGCGTGAGCTGGTTTGTACTCAATGCGGAAAACAGTTTACCATGGGAGATATCAACTTTGATATACTTCCTGTAACTTGCGATAGTTGTGGCGGTCTGGTAAAACCCGACTTTATCTTTTTTGGAGAAGGAATTCCTCCGGCAGCTTATGAAAAGTCGTTGGCAGCAGCCGAAAATGCCGATATTTTTTTGGTAATCGGAACCACGGGAGAGA
>CAZKGB010000509.1:0-1785 GCA_964551935.1 uncultured Lentimicrobiaceae bacterium
CGTACTGTTCCATATCGACCCAAAAGCTGGTATGTTTATTACGGCAATGGTTATAATACCCTACACTATTTATGGTGGATTTAGAAGTGTTGTTTACACGGATGTGGTTCAGGCAATAGTTATGATTGTAACCCTTATTGCTGCTCCCATTGTCGGAATTTTTTATATCGCCGATACTCCCGGCCTATATGCCAACAGCATTAGCCACGCCCTTCAAATGGCAGGCCCCTCTTTTACTTCGTTAACCGGAGCAACTTCGGGATTCGCTTTTGGCGTAGTCATTGTCGGAGGATTTTCGTGGTTTTTTGGTTACCTGGGCGGACAGCCTCAACTCTCTACCCGTTTTATGGCCATTCGCGACCCCCGTCAATCAATTAAAGCTCGTAACATTGGCATTTTGTGGACGTTAATAGCCTACATAGGAGCCTTGTCGATTGGCTGGATAGGGCTGGCAATTTTTGGTCCGGAAGGAACAACCGGCGCCCTCGCCGACCGTGAATTTGTTATGCCTCGTGTGCTGCTTGAACTTTTCCCGGCTCCCATAGCGGCGATTTTAATAACGGGTGCCGTGGCAGCCATGATTTCCACTGCCGATTCCCTGCTTATCTTATCCTCTACCGAACTATCCGAAAACCTTCTTAAACCTGTGTTTAAAAAATTCACATCTGTAGGAGTACGAAAAGACCTTCTGCTCTCCAGGGTCATTACTGCCATGCTAGCCGTTATTGCACTCCTGCTGGCATATTTTATTGGTGACAAGGCTTTTATCTTTACCTTGGTAAGTTATGTATGGGCAGGCATTGGCGGAACCTTTTCCGTGGTGATTTTATTAACGCTGTTTTGGAAACGATATCATGGGAAAGCCGTTGTATTAACCATCGTTTACGGTATTTTATTTACAATAATTTGGATTAACACCGGTATGGAACAAATCATCACCTCCCGGATAATGACTTTTGCAACCACCTTATTGGTAGCAGTAGCAGGCACCTTAATCATTTCCCCAACCAGGAAGCGGATATAAAAAAAGCCCCACAAAAGTGGAGCTTTTTTCTATTTTTTTTAGCTCATTACAAGCCAAAGGTAAGACCAAACTTAATGCTGCTAAATCCACTATATCCAAGCTCAGCGAAAAGACCCATGTTATCGGCAAACATCCATCTGCCGCCAACAAAAATATCAGGTTCAACCGTAGTAAATGAGCCATAGTAATCGCTTTTTCCGCTAATACCCATACCGAAACCAACACCACCGTAAGCATCAAACACATCACTTTCAAAAGCGTGAACGTGCCAGGCTGCTCTGGCGCCAAAAAAGAAGCGCGGAAATGCCTCGGTACCATAATAAAAGTCGTCGTGCTGCCCCAGCTGGAATTCGGCTAATCCGCCAAATGATACTAATCCAATATCACCGGTAGGAATGGCGCCAAATTCGCCACTAAAGTTAATGGTTGGAATAAACCCATAGCTGTGGGGAATCCCAGTACCTGCATTAAAAGCAAGATCACCTTTGTTAAACACATGTTGTGCTTGTGTTACCGTAAAAGTGGCAACAAGAAATACCAGTAAAATTGATAATTTTTTCATAATTGATTATTGTTTAAAATTTGAGCAAATATAATTTTTTTTAAAATACTATTTAGCATAATTAATAGCCCGCGTTTCGCGGATAACGGTAATTTTAATCTGTCCCGGATAGGTCATCTCTTCCTGGATTTTTCGCGACAACTCCTAAGAAATTCTATCGGCATCTTTATCGCTCACGCTATCGGCACCAACAATAACC
>CAZKGB010000510.1:0-1784 GCA_964551935.1 uncultured Lentimicrobiaceae bacterium
GGAAAATAGAGGGTCTAATAAGCCGGCAGCAAATGCTTCCACCCGTCAGAAAACAAAAACGAAAGCTACAAAGCCGGCAAAGAAACCTTCGAAATCAGTAAAATACTCTACTAAACCGGCTATGAAAAAGCATATTTCGACGCCGTCACATAAACCTGCTTCTCGTCCGGCATCGCGACCGGCTAAACAACCGGTTCGTAGGGGAGGCCGAAGATAAGACAACTAATTTGAACAAAAAAAAGCGCCACGAAGTGAGCGCTTTTTTTTGTTCGTGCTGATAATAGCTTAGCGTTTAATTTCAATATCCTTGACCTCATCAATGGTAATAGTTCCTCCATTGTTTCCCCAGGCATTTAATACATAGTTAATAACAGCGACAGCATCTTCATGGTTATCGACTTGTGGAGGCATGGCAATAGAGTATTTGGCTCCATTAACGGTTATCTCATGGTTTGAACCGTTAAGTACTTGTGCTACGGCACGTTTTTTATCCGCGAAAAGATAATCGGAGTTTTTCAGGGGGGGGAATGCGCTGGGCACACCTTCGCCCGAAAGTTGATGACATGCTACGCATTTAGCTTTGTAAATCTCAAAACCTTTTGCATACTTAGTTTCGGCATTGTCAGGAACAACAACCGTTTTGCCATTTACCGTAACCGTTTTTGTTTTAAAGCCGTACGAAAAACCTGCAATGATTATCAGCATTGCCAAAGAGATAATGGAAAATTGTTTTTTCATAATATTTTGATTTAATGGTTAATAATTCTATTATTAGTTTTGAGTACCTGAGCTACACTAAAGTGCTTTATAAATTAAGGCTCATATTAGTTGGCTCAAGGTACACCAAACTTATTTCATCCTAAAAGTAGTATCGTGTTTCATCATCTGTTTATCGTCGCCATGCATCATCATTTTTTCATGGGGTTTAAGCATCTTATCCGGAGGACTGATGTAGGGTATTCCCAGCGATAGTCCTCTCAGGATAAACAGAACACCCAAAATAACAATAAAAACATTTAAAATACCACTGAACTTTCTTCTTACTTTTTGTCCAATCATATTGCCGAGTAGCGGAATGGCCAGCATGACGGGAAGGGTTCCTAATCCGAAAAAGATCATAAACAAAATGCCGTCGTAAAAGCTATTGGTGTTGATGGCACCGGCAATAGCAACATACACTAATCCGCAGGGGAGAAGCCCATTTAAAATGCCGATGGTAAAAAGGGAAGGAATTGTACTGATGGCAAATAATTTTCTGAATTTACCAATCATTTTGCCGGCATAGCCAAAAAATATCTGTTCAATTTTTATCTTTCCTTTAAATAAAGCCGGAAAAACAACCGAAAGTACCATTACAGCACCAATAAGGATAGAGGCCCATTTTTGCAAACCAGCCATTTCAATACCTTGCCCCAACAAGCCAAATACAGCTCCTAGTACCGCATAAGATATTATTCGTCCCACATTGTACGTTACCCCTCCAAAAACACGGTAGCCCCAGCCTTTTTTACCGAGAGGCAAAGCAACTGCGATGGGGCCACACATGCCGATACAATGCAGACTACCGACCAATCCAATCGTTAAGGCAGTATAAACATACATCATGTCAAAAACACTTTTTTCTCGATGTAATATCCCTTACCTTTTTGCCACCACGATATCTTGAGTATATAAAATCCCATCTTAAAATGTTTTTTTGTAAACACAACGTTAATAGGTTTTTTTACGGAAACCGTTCTTACAATATCCAAAACTTTTTCTTCGTTTGGACGATAAAATGTAAC
>CAZKGB010000511.1:0-1782 GCA_964551935.1 uncultured Lentimicrobiaceae bacterium
AAATGAATCTAAACGAGAACGGTTGGCTTTTCGGTAAGAGCCTTTAAAAATAAACGGTATATTAAGTCGGTTGGTGATAGAAAGAATCTTTTCTGCAATGGGAAAGGCCATCTTTTCATCTTCGATAACACAGGGGCCGGCCATTAAAAAGAAGCGATTGGTATCGGTATATTTTAAAGTTGACAGTTCAGGAAACATAATGGTACAGTTTTTAATTTCCTGCTAAAATAGTACAATAATTGTATGACCGGGATGGGTGGGAGTGAAAAAAAATCGTTTTTTCAGATTGGTATAAAATAACTTATTTAATCCCGTGGAGAGTAAATTGATTTAATGTCTGAAAAGAGATTTCGAGACAAGCTTTATGTTTTAGAATTAGAAACAGGAGCGTCATTTTCAGCAACGAAAAGCCAATTTTCGTTGTATTTTGTAAAACCGAAAAATTTGATAAAGAATATGGTAAATTATTGTCAGAACTTTATCATGCAGATATCGTCTTTAAACCCAACTCCTTCAAGGGTAAAAAATCCTTATCATTATGTAGCAAACTGATCTCGTTTTCAATACAGAAGGTGCCAATTAACATATCAATAGTCTTTCGTACAGTGATGCCTTTTTTCCTAAGAAAACGAAAATTGGAGGCGCTTTTGATGGCAATCTCTTTATTTGAAAGGGTAAAACAACTCAAATAGCTGAGTACCTTTTTTGCTGTATTGAAATCCGAATCTTTTCGAAAGCCTTGTAATATTTCCGCCAAAATAATATCCCCCATTATAACAAACTCCTTGGCAAGTAACGCATCCAGCTTATCGGTTTGCCAGTTTATCGTACCGTTAAAATAATCAACCCAAACAGAAGTGTCAACCAATATCATGAGTCCATACGCATTTCATCCAAATCACCCTCCCAATTTAGTTTTCCGCGCAGCTCCTTAATTTTTAGCTGTTCTTTAAACTTTACCAACAACACCAATGCCTCTTCTACAACAGCCTTTTTTGTTTTATGATGGCTTAAGGAAATTGCTTTTTTGATAAGCTCGTTATCTATTACAATATTTGTTCTCATGGGTTAGCGCAATAATATTTATACACATAAATCAATGCAAATATACACATTTTGTTGTTGGAAGACAAGTTTTTTCACGCCTTCTTTTCCGGCCTGCTTACCAGGTAAACGCCGCTAAAAATCAGCAAAGCAGCCACCACTTCAACCCAGGTTAAAAAATCTTTTCCTACGGCCATGGCAACGATGGTGGCCAAAAACGGTTGTAAGTAGATGTAGGCACTATTTACCGTGGGACTCACCAGCTTAAGAGAATAATTGTTCAGAAAATACGCCAGCACGGTAGTAAATAAAACCACATAGGTTACCGACATCCAAATGGTAAACGGAATGGCACCAAAATCAGTTTTCATGGCCAGAGGTAGCGATACGGGAACCACGTAAATAAGTCCGAAAGCAAAAACCCATTTCATCACCGTAAGAGCCGAGTACTTTTGCATGAGGGGTTTTACCAGCACCAAAAAGAGCGCGTACGATGAGGCGTTAATCAAGACAAACAAATTACCCAAAAAAGTTCCTGAAGAGAAAGAGATGGTTCCGTTTTTCAGAATAAGCCAGGCAGCCCCCACACTTCCCAATGCGATTCCGGTAAGTTTTAAAACCGTTAGATGCTCTTTTAAAATATAGTGCGAAAAAACTAAAACCAAAATAGGCGTTCCTACCATAATAATAGAAGCGTTGATGGGTGTGGTTAAATTCAACCCCTCGAAAAACATGATT
>CAZKGB010000512.1:0-1781 GCA_964551935.1 uncultured Lentimicrobiaceae bacterium
AAATATCAGAAAATAAGGTGCGTAGGTTTTGATTATTTTTATTAGACTTTATCGACGACAATGTATGTAATGAGATGGCTGTTATATTTGAATTATTTCATACACCTTATTATATACTTATAATTCATATCGACAACAGTAGAAATTATTATCATGATAAAGATTTGCATTGATTGATAAAGGTTTTAATTGTTAATAAACAGTAAGGATAAATCTGGCTTATTGGTAATGTAAGAAAATGAAACATTGGAATGGTTTGTTGCTTGTTGCTTTTTGGGATGGGATCTCATTATTATTTTATAAATGTTGGTGTAGTAATTTTAAGATAAAAAACTTTTTAATTGTTTGTTCTCGTAAATTATATCGTCCTAAATTTGCGATGAATATATTATCATGCAACAAAAACAGGAAAACAGACACACCCCATCCTTGTTAACACTTGTAGCCTCCTTTTTAAAAATCGGGCTTACGGCTTATGGAATGGCCATATTACAACAACTTAAGGCAACGGTCATTAATAAAAATTGGCTGTCTCGAAAGGAAGTTGACGAGGGCATTGCCATGGTGCAGTTGTACCCGGGTCCCATCATGTTTAACTTGGGAACCTATTGCTCCTATCGCCTTAAAGGATTTAGGGGTGGGTTTCTGGCCTCTTTTTTCTTTTTGCTTCCCTCATACTTACTGATGTTGTTTCTTTCGTGGGTATATTTTACTTATGGCACTGTTGAGTGGGTTAAACCGCTCTTTTTTGCCCTCGAAGCCATGGTGGTGGGCATTGTTTTACACGTGTTTCTCGACTTCGGTCAGCGATACATCACCAATTCGCGTGCAGCTGTTATTGCCGGGATCTCCTTTTTGCTGTTGTTGTTTCATGTCAACGCGCTGCTCATTATCGTGCTGGCCATCGTGTTGGAACTCCTTCTGCAAAGATTTATCAAAGGAGAAGAAGTTCAGGCTAAAGCGTTGGATACCATTGTTAGTAGTAAAAACCTACCGGGTAAGTTTGCTTCAAGGATGGTTGGTATTATTGTTACCGGTACAGTTTTTATTGCTTTTTTCCTGATTGGGGTATTTGACCATTCCATTACCGGACAGCTCACCTTTTCCATGTTTAAAATTGGTGCTGTTGCCTTTGGCAGCGGCTTTACCATCATGCCGCTGTTACAACAGGAAGTGGTGATAACGCATCACTGGCTTACCATGCAACAGTTTGCCGATGGTATTGCCTTTGGACAGATAACCCCCGGACCTTTTTTGATTACCTCTACTTTTATAGGCTACAAAGTGGCCGGTGTTACCGGAAGTGTGATTGCCACGTTGGGGATGTTTTTTCCTTCCTTTTTTTACACGTTGGTGGTAACCGAAATTTATGAAAAGATAAAGTCAAATAAATGGATTCGCCGGGCTATTAAAGGGGTGATGGGTGCTTTTACCGGTATGTTGGCGTGGGTATTGCTGAGCTTGGGCGAAACAAGTTTAAAATCACCGGCTCTTTTTATTTGGGCAGTCGGCAGCTTTATCCTGGTTCGCTATTTTAAACTTAACATCCTTTGGATATTTTTAATGGGAATAGGAGCGGAGGTGTTGTTGTTGACGGTGTCGTAAATGATTCGTGGCATATTTTCATCGCGAAGGCGCAAAGGCGCGATGGGAGAAAGTTACACAACCACTCTTTAAACTTGTTCTTGTTTGCAACGAGGATAACCAGCTGTGGGTTGTCAGAAGAGTATCGGAATAATAAATTTCTTAAGATAAACTTGCCTATCTAAAATATTCATCGT
>CAZKGB010000513.1:0-1755 GCA_964551935.1 uncultured Lentimicrobiaceae bacterium
TAATTTCCCGACTTTAACCAGTTTAGCTCGGCTACCAAATCGCGTGCGGATCCAATGTGTGAAGCCGCGTCGGCACGGTTAGGGGTAAGACCAATTTCGTAAACCCAATCCTCCTCGATGTTAATATAATCTTTGGCAGGTTTTCCCACGGGAGCATCGTCACCCAAAACCATAATGCCATCGTGCGAAGTTCCCAATCCCAACTCGTCCTCAGCACAAATCATCCCTTCGGATACTTCACCACGGATTTTTGATTTTTTGATTTTAAATTCATCATCCCCATCGTAAAGCGTTGTGCCTACCGTGGCAACCAACACTTTTTGACCCTTGGCCACATTGGGAGCACCACAAACAATGGGCAGCACCTTATCGCCAACCTGCACCGTGGTAACACTTAGCTTGTCGGCGTTGGCATGACGCTCGCACGTTAACACCTCACCTATTACGATGCCTTCCAATCCGCCTTTTACCGATTGAAACTTTTCCAACCCCTCCACTTCAAGGCCGATGTCGGTAAGAATTCGAGATAACTCCTGCGGGTCAACATCCATGTCGATATACTGCTTCAGCCAGTTGTATGATAACTTCATCCTTTGCTATTTTTTCTTATTAAACCACCACAAATACGCCATTCGCGAGGCCAATGCGGTTAAAAATATTTTTTTTACAGAGATGCAAAAATAGGTAAATAGTAAACGTGTTTTGACGAAAAGGTGACATTTTGTCTGATATTAACAATTATTAGTTGTACCGATTGGTTTTACAAAGAAGCCCATGGCAGGCAAGCGTTAAAAATTGTAGTAATTTTAGCCTCTGAATCGTTGGTGTAATACAGCTTTATCAATTATGAGTCCCATTCGTAACCATCTGCCGGAGGCTAAAGAACTAAGCCTGTTTATTAAAAACGAAGCCAGTGCTTTAGGTTTTTTTGATTGTGGTATTTCACGGGCTGAATTTTTAAAAGAAGATTCGGAGCGGGTTGAGCAGTGGATTGAAAACGGGCATCATGCCTCGATGAGCTACATGGAGCGAAACCGTGAAAAGCGATATAACCCTGAGTTGTTGGTGGAGAAGGCTAAAAGTGTAATTACTGTTCTGTACAACTATTACCCTCAAACAAAGCTACCTGACAATAACAATTACAAAATTTCGAAATACGCTTACGGCAAAGATTATCACTTTGTTATTAAAGAAAAACTCAATCGTTTGCTTAAAAAAATTGAAGAAAAAGCCGGCGAACGCATTGCCCGGGTTTTTGTTGACTCGGCGCCGGTTCTCGACCGAGCATGGGCAGCCCGGAGCGGATTGGGGTTTATTGGAAAAAACACGTTATTGATCAATAAAAAAGGCGGCTCTTTCTTTTTTATCGGGCAGATAATTATCGATCTTGAGCTGGAATACAACGAAAACCCCGATTTTACCCATTCTTGTGGTAACTGCACCGCCTGCATCGATGCCTGTCCCACGGAAGCCATCAAACCTTTTGAGGTGGATGCCCGAAAATGCATTTCGTTTCTTACCATCGAAAACCGCGATGAGATTGCAGAAAAGTTTAAAGGCAAAATGAACGACTGGATTTTTGGCTGTGACATCTGCCAGGATGTTTGCCCGTGGAATATCCGGTTTGCCAAACCACACGATGAACCGCTTTTTAACCCGTCAGCGCAATTGCTTTTAATGCGTAAACCCGACTGGGAAAACCTCGACAAACCCACCTTTAAAAAACTCTTCAAGAATACACCCGTTGAACGAACC
>CAZKGB010000514.1:0-1752 GCA_964551935.1 uncultured Lentimicrobiaceae bacterium
AGCCTGCCGTAAAATTCAGAAACAAATTTACGCTTTACCAGGGTTTGAAGGGCAGCCTCTCCCAACGGATTGTAGTAAAGCCACTTCAGCCAGGCTTCACCGGCCACCTTCTCGATTTTTATTTCATGGGTTTGGCGGTCGAAATAGCGAATAGGTTTGGCGTTGGGAGTAGGATACAATCCCAATCCGAGCAGGATAACAAGCAATGAAATCCAGATAATATATTTTGTACTCTTTAATTTGGAAGGCATGGTATCTACTCTTCAAAATAGCTTTCAAACGATCGGGCATGAACTTCAAGCAGTCCTTTATATTTTTCTCCCTCTTCAATACTATTAACTTCCATAAGCTGATGCATATTGTTTTCAAGCCCATGAAAAAAAGTGTGTAGTTGTTCAAAAGCCTCTCCCCTGTTGTTTTCGTCCATGATAACCTTTTTGGCTTTGGCAAAAACAGCTTTACCGAGTTTGTGATAGTCGGTTATCTCTTTTCCGGTAAAGTTGGATATCAGGGTGTTAACCGATTTCATGGTTTCCATGGTGCTGTGATCAATCTTCCATTTTTTACCATCATTAAGGGTTAAGACCGATTTTTCAGCCATCATTTCTTCCTTGTTTTTATTACCTTGCATCTGGCCCATCATCATCGGTTTATCCAATTCATGGTCGAACATGTAAGCGGCAATAGCTTCTAAATCTTCTTTGGGATAGGCAAGCGGGGGCATTATTTTAAATTTTCGAACGGCACCGGGCATCAGTGCTTTTTCAGCGGAAGGGTGATGAACCCAGTTAACAATGGCGTTGATGAAATCCTCTTTGTTGGTGAAGTTGGGCTGATAATGGCGCTTGACCATCATCATGGGCGGAGCAATCATTTGGTCGTGGCGGGTTACGTTTGGATTATGACACACGTAACAATAGGTTTTTATTAATTGATAACCTTTGTCTGCCGGTGCAGGTTTTTCCTGTTGTGCAAATATACTGCCGATTAGGAGGAGAATGAAAAAGGAAATCAGGGTTAGTTTTGAAAATTGCATCGGTTGATTAATTTGGTATTTGGTTGATTGAAAAGTGAAATAGCTGAAATTACTGTAATCTGCTTTAGAAAATTTCGCTAATTATTGCGCGGCGTAATAGCACCTTTTGGGAGAAATAATCTTTTCTTCCACTTTTAGTTTTTTGATGGCTTTATCGACCTCTTTTTTGTCGATGCCGCTCATTTCGGCAATCTCACCCGATTTTAAAGGTTTGTCGGCATTTTTTAAGGTGTCAAGAACTTTATCTGTTGTTTCCATCATGAAATTTTAAAAATTATATAATTGAAATGTTAATGGAATGATGTTGTTGAACACCCCATCATCCCATAACTAAAACCTATTAATCCAGCTCGTGAATGACCAGCCCTGAACGCAACTTAGGTTCAAACCACGTGGTTTTGGGTGGCATAATCAAGCCGCTGTCGGCAATGTCAATAAGCTGTTTCATGCTAACAGGGTAAAGGGCAAAAGCAACTTTCATTTCACCGCTGTCAACACGTTTTTTCAACTCGCCGAGTCCGCGAATACCTCCCACGAAGTCGATACGTTTTGAAGTGCGCAAATCTTCGATGCCGAGCAAAGGGTTCAGCACTTCGTTGGTGAGAATAGTAACGTCTAAAACACCAATGGGGTCGTTATCATTATAGGTGTTGCTGTGGGCCGTGAGTTTATACCAGTGGTTATTAAAATACATCGAAAACTTGTGAAGGCTTGCA
>CAZKGB010000515.1:0-1746 GCA_964551935.1 uncultured Lentimicrobiaceae bacterium
ATTCAATGTTATAAAAGGTTTTCTGAATTTAACCATCTCCGATAATTACTGGCTCGACTTTTTCGACCAAAACAGAAAGCGCAACGATTTTGGAAAAAATGAGACGCTTGACGATGATCCTGTTGTTATTGAATACTCTTCACCCAATACCAACAAACCATTGCATTTGGGGCATATCAGGAATAACCTTTTGGGATGGTCGGTATCGGAAATCTTAAAAGCCAACGGCGAAAATGTTAAAAAAGTAAACCTGGTAAACGACCGAGGAATCCATATTTGCAAGTCGATGTTGGCATGGCAAAAATGGGGCGATGGTGTTACCCCTTCTTCGGCTTCCAAAAAAGGCGATAAGCTGGTGGGCGATTTTTATGTTTTGTTCGATAAAAAATACAAGGAAGAGATTGCCGCTCTTGTTGCTTCAGGGATGGATAAAGAGGAGGCGGAACAAAAAGCCTCTCTTATGGTTGAAGCAAAGCAGATGCTTAAAAAGTGGGAAACCGGCGACGAAGAGGTTAGAAAGTTATGGGCCGAGATGAACGGTTGGGTTTACGATGGTTTTGATGTAACCTATAAAAGATTAGGCGTTGAATTTGATAAAATTTATTACGAATCGGATACTTACCTGTTGGGAAAAGCCTTGGTTGATGAAGGCCTTGAAAAAGGAATTCTGTTTAAAAAAGAGGACGGATCTGTGTGGTGCGACCTGAGCGATGACGGTCTGGATGAAAAATTGCTCTTGCGTGCCGACGGTACTTCGGTGTACATGACCCAGGATTTGGGAACGGCCCAACTGCGTTACGACGACTACCATCCGCAAGCGCTGATTTATGTGGTGGGAAACGAGCAGAATTATCATTTTGAGGTGTTGCGACTGATTCTTAAAAAACTGGGACGCTCGTGGGCTGAAAATATTGTACACCTTTCGTATGGAATGGTGGAACTGCCGCACGGTAAAATGAAATCGCGTGAAGGAACGGTGGTAGATGCCGACGACCTGATGGATGAAATGTATAACACCGCCAAAAAAACCACTGAGGAGTTGGGTAAGTACAACGATTTTTCTCCTGAGGAGGCCGATAAGCTTTACCGGATGTTGAGTTTGGGTGCCTTGAAGTACTTTATGTTAAAGGTGGATCCGAAAAAAACCATGATGTTTAATCCCGAGGAGTCCATCGACTTTAACGGCAACACCGGTCCTTTTATTCAATACACCCATGCTCGTATCCGGTCGGTGGTTCGTAAAGGAAAAGAGCAGGGGAATTCATGGGGTACCGACGATTTCAAAAAGGTTGAAATGGCAGCTAAAGAGAAGTCGCTCATTAAACTTCTTTACGATTATCCTTCCACCCTCGAGCAGGCAGCTCGGAATTTTAGTCCTGCCATGATTGCCAATTATATTTACGACCTGGCTAAAGAGTTTAATCAGTTTTACCAGGAGATCACCATTTTAAAAGAGGAGGACGCGGCTAAACGGGCTTTCCGTCTGGCCTTGTCGGAGTTTACCGGAAATACCATAAAGTCGGCCATGAAACTTCTTGGAATTGATGTTCCTGAGAGGATGTAGGTCGGTTTTTGGCTTGTGCTAAAATTACAGAAGCATATAGAAAACAAAACCATCCTGTCAAGAGCAAGAAATTGCAACACCAGCCGGCTTTTGACCGAAGGTGTATAGACGAAGCAATAGTTTTCGAAATGGTTGCAGCATTAAATGGTTAACCCGGCCGGGGCGTGAAGGCTTCCATCATC
>CAZKGB010000516.1:0-1744 GCA_964551935.1 uncultured Lentimicrobiaceae bacterium
TAATTAGTGCTACCGCTCTATTAGCTGCAGCCATTTCGTCGGGTTCGTGAACTATGTCAAATTTGGAAATATCAATTCCTTCAGCTTCACAAACCGAAGCAATAGCGTTTTTGTCTCCCACAAGGGTTGCATCAACCAAACCCAGGTCAACAGCTTTACTTACTGCACCTATTGTGTGCGAATCGTTGGCATAAGCGGCAACCAATCGCTTGCTTTCGCGCGACCGGAGGGCTTCAAACATATCGTCAAGTTTCGTAATCATTTATCTTTTTTATTTGGAATAGAAATCGATCATTTTTTGAATGGCATCCCGGCAAACCGGACAAAACTCTTTGGTATTAAAGCTTCGCATCATACAGTCGTGAACCGGACGATAAACTTTTTTGGCCACGTATCCGGCTCCTTCAAAAGCTCCCACCACATGGGCATATTTTTTAATATCGGGGGTTGGTACGGGCACGGTGTCGTTAACCATGCTTTTCCATTTTTTATCAAAGTGACGAAGGGTTGTCAGATTGGGTTCCCAGGGCTCAATTTTAAAATTGTACATATCACCGTAGGTGTTGTCGTATCCGTATTCGTCACCCAAAGCGGCAAAGCCGTGTCCAAACTCGTGAATTAATATTTGCGCCGACTTGGCATTGCTGTTTACACTCACGTTGTAGTAGTTGTATATGGCGCCACCACCGTATTTGGTGCTGTTAACCAAAATGTAAATCTGGTCATAGGGAGCGTTGGCTGCTAAATCGCGAACGCTTTTCTCATCCATCGTCATCAGGTAGCGTTCGCTGTTAAAAGTGTAATACCCCGTGTTGAGGATGGTTGAATTCCAAATGTTGTCTTTGGGGATATCGGTTCCGGAGCTTGTGGAGGGGGCCAGCACTGCCCGGATGTTGAATTTATTTTTGTTGGAGGAATAGGGTTCAAATTTGAAAAAGTCGTTTTTAAATTTTTCACAATCGGCAATAAACAAGCCCATTTCCTCTTGGGTGTAACCTTCGGGAAGGATTACCACGTCAACGCTGTTGGCAGGATTGCCGGTTACATGCACATCGAAAGAGGGGTACTCGAGCCGGCGGTCTTTTTTAATAAAATAGTTTTTGGGATCGACACGATAGCTGAACATTGGTTTCCATTTTCCTTTTCGGGTTCGTTTGAATAGCTTCACATCCACAGGATTTTTAGGAAACGGAAAGACAACGGTTTCGGAAAAGGTACGCCAAACGGTGTCCGCTTCTTGGGTGGTTTGCCATTCGTAAAACAGGGTAGAGTAGCCATGCGAGTAGAGGAGCTGGTGGCTTACGGCATCAGAAACTTTAAAAAAATAGTTTCCGTAGCCGAAAGTGTCAATCAGGTTGGTTTTGGAGCCTCCCCAGTAGGGTTCTTCAAGCAACTCGTCGAAAGAGTAAATCTCTTTGTCATGATTACCATTATGATAGTAATCGAGACGTAAAGTTTTGTTTTCAAACCATTTGTTAAACTGGGCGTAAGTTGCTACAGATGACAGCAACAATGTCAAAAGAATTATTTTTCTCATCCCAAAAATATCAGCTGTTAATTGGTTTGCAAAGGTACGATAATTGGTTAATCTGATGACCTAAAACAAAGATTTTAGTAATTGACTTAGTGAGCGGTAATATCTATTTGCGCTTCCGGTGGAGATGAGGATGAGTTTAAGAATGGGTTTACACCAACAACTCCGGTAAGTCTGAAATTTTGGAAACAGGAACAATATCAATTTTGA
>CAZKGB010000517.1:0-1737 GCA_964551935.1 uncultured Lentimicrobiaceae bacterium
AGTATTTTGAAATTATTTGTTATTTGATGCTTGAGCTTTGGTGCTTGCAATTTTGTGCTTGTTCAAATTATCCAAATTTCTTCAAAAATTGTATAACACGCCGGTGAGACGTTATTCTCACTTTTGTATGGTCAAATTTAATATCAGACTATGCTTAATAAAATCATTAAATTCTTTCTTGAAAACAAGCTGGTTACCATTTTATTGCTTACGGTATTTATCGCCTGGGGCGTGGTAACCTCACCCTTTGGATGGGATACCGGTTTTCTGCCGGGCGATCCCGTTCCGGTGGATGCCATTCCTGATATCGGTGAAAACCAGCAAATTGTTTACACCGAATGGCCCGGCCGTTCGCCACAGGATATCGAAGACCAGATATCCTATCCCATGACGACCGCCTTGTTGGGAATTCCCGGAGTGAAAACCATTCGCAGCAACTCCATCTTCGGCGTTTCCAGTATCTATCTTATTTTTGATGAAGATGTGGAGTTTTACTGGAGTCGCAGCCGTATTTTGGAAAAACTCAACTCCCTGCCTGCCGGAACACTCCCCGAAGGGGTTACCCCCACACTGGGACCTGATGCCACCGCCTTGGGACAGGTTTTCTGGTATACCCTCGAAGGACGTGATAAAAACGGAAATCCTGCCGGTGGATGGGACCCGCAAGAGCTGCGTTCCATTCAGGATTTTTACGTAAAGTATGCACTGACTTCTGCTAAAGGAGTCTCCGAGGTAGCCTCCATTGGTGGTTACATTAAAGAGTATCAAATCGACATCGATCCCAACGCCATGAAAGCACAAGGGGTCTCCATCGGGCAAATCATCAACGCGGTTAAAAAGAGTAATCTCGACGTGGGTGCCCGTACCATGGAATTTAATAAAGCGGAATACCTGATTCGTGCGTTGGGGTATGTAAAAAGCCTTGAGGATTTAGAGAAATCGGTAGTGGCGGTAAATAGTAATGTGCCTGTACGATTAAAAGATGTGGCCAGAATAAACTTTGGTCCGGAACCGCGGCGCGGAGGTCTCGACAAAGGCGGAGCCGATGCTACCGGGGGCGTGGTGGTGGCTCGTTACGGCGCTAATCCGCTTAAAGTTATCCAAAACGTGAAAGAGAAGATTGAAGAAATTGATGCCGGGCTTCCTTCTAAAACCCTTGCCGACGGTACGGTTTCAAAAGTAACCATTGTACCGTTTTACGACCGTTCCGGCTTAATTAAAGAGACGTTGGGAACGCTGGAAGGCGCCCTGTCGTTAGAGATATTGATCAGTATTCTTGTAGTACTCATTTTGGTTTTTAACCTAAGGGCTTCTTTCCTGATTTCAAGTTTGCTGCCCATTGGTGTGCTGATGACCTTTATCATTATGCGCAAGTTCGGGGTAGATGCCAATATTGTGGCACTGTCGGGTATTGCCATTGCCATTGGCGTTATGGTGGATGTGGGGGTGGTGTTTACCGAAAACATCATCCGGCATACCTCGTTGCCCGGTAACGTGGGAGCCAAAGGCAAACAGCTGATGAATGTTATTTACGAAGCGACCACCGAAGTGGCTCCGGCCGTGTTAACGGCTATTGCCACTACCGTAGTCAGTTTTTTACCGGTGTTTGCCATGGAAGCTGCCGAGGGTAAACTTTTTCGTCCGCTCGCCTTTACCAAAACTTTCGTGATGCTTTCGGCATTGGTAGTGGGACTGGTGATTATCCCCATGCTGGCTCATGTTATCTTTTCCATCAGG
>CAZKGB010000518.1:0-1737 GCA_964551935.1 uncultured Lentimicrobiaceae bacterium
ACTTGTTCAAATCCAAAGTTTTTTAACGATTTTGGAACCAGTGTGATACCTGTACCATGAAGCGGGGTGTAAACAATCTTTAAATCTTTTTGCCGTTTGATAACTTCGGGCGACAGGGAGAGGCTTTTAATTTTTTCCAGATAGATGGTGTCAATTTCTTCACCAATTTTCTCAATCAGATTGTTATTTCCTTCAAATTTGACATCGTCAATACTACTGATTTTGTTCACCTCGGCAATCACGTTTTTGTCGTGAGGGCTGATAAGCTGGCCGCCATCGTCCCAATAGGCTTTGTATCCGTTGTATTCTTTGGGGTTGTGTGAAGCGGTAATTACAATACCGCCCTGGCAGCCCAACTGCCGAATGGCAAAGGAGAGTTCGGGAGTGGGTCGCAGGTCTTCAAACAGGAATACTTTAATGCCGTTGGCCGAAAACACATCGGCAGTAATCTCGGCAAAATAGCGGCTGTTATTTCTTGAATCGTGGGCGATGGCTACCGCAATCTGATCTCTTTCGGGAAAGTTGTTTTTGAGATAATTGGCAAAACCCTGGGTAGCGCTACCCACCGTGTATTTGTTCATCCTGTTGGAACCAACACCCATGATACCGCGTAAGCCGCCGGTACCAAATTCGAGATCCTGATAAAACGATTCTATCAGCTCGTCAGGGTTGTTATCCATCATTTCTTTGATGGCCATTTTTGTCTCTTCATCATAATTGCCATCAAGCCATACATTGGCTTTTTGTAATATTTGGGGGTCAATGGTAGTGCTCATAACAATTTTATCTTTTATTAAATAAGTTTATTAATTACAATTTTCAAGCTATCGAGCCAATAAGGGATTTCAATGTTAAAATCGTTTTTAATTTTGGCTTTGTTAAGTACGCTGTAAAACGGACGGTTTGCCTTAGCCGGGAAGTCTTTCGACTCGATGGGGTTTACCTGGCAGTTCAGGTTGGCTTCCTGCATGATGGTTTTGGCAAAATCGTACCAGCTGATAGCTCCTTCGTTGCTAAAGTGATAAATTTCGTTGATGTTATTGCCGTCATGTTTAGCAACAATTTCCAATAATGTTGACGCTAAATCACCGGCATAGGTTGGCGTACCTATTTGGTCAACTACCACACCAATTGTTTCTTTTTCTTTGCCCAGCCGAATCATGGTTTTAACAAAATTGTTACCGTAGGCGGAGTAGAGCCAGGAAGTTCGAACGATAACAGCTTTGTTACAAAAAGCAAAAACAGCCTCTTCGCCTTTCAGCTTGGTGAGTCCGTAGTAGGAGTCGGGTGAAGGAGGGTCAGATTCGTTATAAGGTTTATAGTTCCTGCCATCAAAAACGTAATCGGTGGAGATATGGATTAAAAAAGCATCGTGTTGTGAGCATACCCGGCTCAGAATTTGCACGGCTTCAGCGTTAACCAACAGGGCAAGATCTCTTTGGTCTTCAGCCTTGTCAACTGCCGTGTAGGCCGCACAGTTTATACAGGTGTCGATGTTGTTTTGTTTAAAAAAATATTCGACAGCCTGCCTGTCGGTTAAATCCAGTTCTTCAATATCGGTAAAAAAGAAGTTAAATTGAGGGTGCTTTCCGGAACGATCTTTAATTTCCGATCCCAGTTGCCCGTTACTTCCGGTAATTAAAATGTTTTTCATTCTTCTTTTAACAGGTTATCAAAATAGGCAATGGATTTAGTAAGTCCCTCTTCCAGTTTTATAACGGGTTCCCAGTTAAGTTT
>CAZKGB010000519.1:0-1723 GCA_964551935.1 uncultured Lentimicrobiaceae bacterium
ATCTCCTCGATAATATCTTCCAAGGTAATAATGCCTGATGTGCCACCATATTCGTCAACCACAATGGCAAGGTGAATCTTTTTCTCACGAAACTCTTGCAACAGGTCGTTGATCTTCTTATTTTCAGGCACAAAAAATGCCGGGCGAATCAGCTTCTGCCACTTAACGGTTGTTGTCTTATTCAGATAGGGAAGCAGATCTTTAATGTAGAGCAGACCTTGAACATGGTCAAAATTCTCTTTATAAACAGGAATCCTTGAAAAACCCGACTCAAGCACCACGTTAACAACCTCTTCAAAACCCGATTCAATATCGATGGCCGTAACGTTAACTCGCGAGCGCATAATTTCCGAAGCCTCTTTTTCGCCAAAAGTGGCAATTCCTTTTAAAATAGATTTCTCATCATCATCACTATCTTTGTTGGTGATATCAATGGCTTCCGAAATGTCACTCATCGAAATAGATTGCCCTATGCTACTAAGCCGTTTATCAATAATGTTGGTTGAACTCACCAAAATGGAACTTAACGGTTTAAAAAAGACAACTAAAAACTTCAAGGTTGACGCCATCATTACTGCTACCTTAACAGGTTGACGGTTGGCTAATATTTTTGGGATGATTTCTCCAAAAACCAATATTAACGAAGTAACCACCACCACCTGAATAACAAAAGTTAAAACAGGATTGGCTTCAAGCGAAAACATCTGAGCGGTAATATAAGTCGATAAAATAACAATGGCTACATTAATAAATGTGTTGGTTATTAAAATAGTAGCCAAAAGTTTTTTGGGGATATCGCGAAGTTTTAATATCAACTTACTGGTTTTATCATGCTTGTTTCGAAGTTTGTCGAGGTCGCCCGGGGTCATCGAAAAAAAAGCGGTTTCCGAACCTGACACCATGGCCGAGCCAACAATTAAAGCAATAAAAAACAGAAAGGATACAGCGACTTCCACCGAGAATCCTTTATAAAAGGTATCAATTATTATAGAGAGTAAATTGGGTAAAGGATCCGGATCAATTGTTTCCAAAACAACGAGATTGGTTAAACTTCAATAATTTGCAAAATTAGTAAGAAATATCATATCATTTTAAAACAAAGGTAATATTAAAATATTATCAAAAGGTTGTACTTTCGTAGTCGAAGCAGAGAATCGGTTTTAATTATCGATTCGGGAGAGATTATAAACAATTTAACAACGAATTATAAAAAACAAAATAGTAAATTCATGAAAAATAGAAGACATTTTATTAAAACAGGACTGGCAGCCACTTTTGGTGTTGCCGTAGCCGCACCTTTATTAGGACAAAACCATCAATCGCTCATTAAACTTGATTTCCCCGGCTTAATTTACACCCGTAAAAATCAAGGCATGTGGAAGAATAAAGCGGAAAGCCACGTTCCACAAATTAAAATCGATGGTGACCGGATAACCCTTACCACCGACCACGGCATGAGCGAAACCCATTACATTGTGAGACATACGCTGGTAGATGTAAACGGAAAAGTTATCGGTGCCAAAACATTTTACCCCACCGACGAACCGGTTTCAACTTATACTCTTCCCGAAGGTTATAAAGGCACTTTATACGCCACCAGTTTTTGCAACAAACACGATTTTTGGGTTAAAGAATTTGAGATTTAAGGGTAAATTATTTTGCTATTCATAAAAGCATTTTATCACTTATTTTGCTTTTTTCAGAAGCAAAATACTCATATCGG
>CAZKGB010000520.1:0-1723 GCA_964551935.1 uncultured Lentimicrobiaceae bacterium
AGAGTCCCAAAGAAGAGGGGAACCCGTTTAAAACCGGAACGGATTGGAACTACAGTGCAGGATTGGATGGTAAAATTGCCATTACCAACAATCTTACATTAAATTTTACAATCAATCCCGACTTTGGGCAGGTAGAGGCTGATCCGTCAGAAGTAAACCTGACGGCTTTTGAAACCTATTTTAATGAGCGTCGCCCGTTTTTTGTTGAAGGGGCTGCCATTTTTAAATATCCTTTAATAGCCGGGTCGGGATGGAGCAGGGAAAACCTTTTTTATTCCAGAAGAGTGGGAAGGTCTCCGCAGGGATATCCCTTTACCGAATCCAACGAATATGTAAAGATGCCACGTTATACAAGAATTTTGGGAGCTTTTAAGTTGTCAGGAAAAACTCAAAACGGTTGGACAATTGGCGTGATGGAAAACCTTACCAATAACGAGTATGCAACCATCGACAGTGTTGGCACGCGCAGCAAGCAACTGGTTGAACCCATGACCAACTATTTTGTTGCCCGGGTTCAAAAAGATATAGTAAGAGGAAAAACCATGCTGGGAGGCATTGTTACTGCTACCAACCGCTTTTTTGTCGATTCGTCGATGATGTATCTGCCCAAGGCAGCCTATTCGGCCGGTATTGATTTTGAACAATACTGGCTCAATAAAACATATAGTTTAAAAGCAAAATTTGTGGGAAGTTCCATTGCCGGGACGGAAGAAGCTATGATTGAGCGCCAGATGGCACCTCAGCGTTACTTTCAGCGACCCGACGCAACCCACTTACAGGTAGATAGTACGTTAACACAGTTAACTGGTTATGCCGGTTCGCTCGACCTTGGTAAAATAGCTACCGGCCATTGGCGGTATGGTTTTAAACTTAATTTTATATCACCGGGGCTTTCAATAAATGATATTGGTTATATGCGGAGAGCCGATTTTATTAACGAAACCTCCTGGGTTCAATATGTTTTATGGAATCCTTTTTCCATTTTCAGAAAAATGAACGTGAGGGTAAACCAGTGGATGGGATGGGATTTTAAAGGTACCTGGCTCTATTCGGGGTGGAGAGCCGGTTTGGAAACCCAGTTTAAAAACTATTGGTCGTATAGCATGGGCCTTGCAGGCGAAGGGTTTGATGTTGACCGCCATCAACTTAGGGGAGGGCCTTCGTTGCAAACACCGGGAAATACAAATTTTTCGGTACGAATAAAATCCGACAGCCGTAAAAAACTGGTGGCAGGAGTTACTGTTTCTAAAGGATGGGGAAAGCAATTTTGGCACAGAAGCTTTAATGCCGGTTTCAATCTCAGTTACCAGCCTTTGCCCAATTTACAACTTTCAATCGATCCTATGTATGCATCGGGTTATGTGTCGATGAGTTATGTTACAACGGATGAATATAATAACAATCCGGTTTATGTTGTTGCGGCACTTGACAGAGAGACGTTTCAATTTAACTTTCGTATAAATTATTCATTAACACCTGACCTCTCTATTCAATATTGGGGTCAACCCTATTTCTTTTCGGGTAATTACAGCAATTACCAAAAGGTAGTGGATGCTGGTAATAAAAGTTATTACGACCAGTTTCATGTTTATGCTGATGACGAAATTTCTTACGATGAGGCCAATGAAACCTATTTAATTGATGAATCGGGCGACAGCCAAACCGATTATAGTTTTACAAACCCCGATTTTAGCTTTTACGAGTTTCGAAGCAATTTTGTAGT
>CAZKGB010000521.1:0-1715 GCA_964551935.1 uncultured Lentimicrobiaceae bacterium
ATACAAAAGCTACGGCAATAACGAGTGCGTAGCCGGCAAAGGCCAGCCAGATGGATGACCAGTCTCTTACACCGTTGACGGTAAAATAGTCAACAACTTTACCGCTGCCGACTCCGCCGATATAAGCACCGAGACCGTTTGTGATTATCATAAACAATCCCTGGGCGCTGGCTCTGATTTCAGGCTCGGCTTCCATTTCCACAAACAGTGAACCCGAAATGTTGAAAAAGTCGAAGGCCATGCCGTAAATTATCATCGACAATACCAGCATCCACAGTTCGTGGCCCGGATCACCGTAAGCAAACAGGCCAAAACGTAATACCCATGCTACCATCGACATCAGCATCACTTTTTTGATACCGAATTTCTTCAGGAAAAACGGGATTGTAAGGATGAATACCGTTTCCGATATCTGTGATACCGACATCAGTATTCCCGGATGTTCGACGGCAAAATATCCTTTGAAAGACTCCGAAAAGCTGTGCAGAAACGGCTCACCGAAGGTGTTGGTAATCTGCAAGGCAGCACCCAGCAGAAGTGCAAAGAAAAAGAAAACAAACATTTTAGGTTGCTTCAAAAGCACAAAGGCATCGAGACCCAGCTTTGAAACAAGGCCACCCTGATTTTTGTTTTCGGGCGGACAAGCCGGCATGGTAAACGCATAGATGCCGAGTGCAAAAGCGGAGCCGGCAGCAATGTACAACTGCATCGGACTCAGCGACAATCCCAATAAGTCAACCAGCCACATTGCAGCGATAAAACCAACGGTACCCCATACCCTTATGGGCGGGAAATCCTTAACAATATCGAAACCGTTACGCTCCAGAATACTGTATGACACGGTATTGTTAAGAGCGATGGTAGGCATATAAGTCATTGAAACAAACAACATTATCCAATAGAGCGTATCATAATCCTTTACGAACGAAGCCGTCAGTAAAAAAGCTCCGCCTGCCATATGACTTAATCCCAAAAGACGCTCGGCATTAATCCATTTGTCGGCAATAATACCCATTAATGCGGGCATAAACAGAGAAGCAATACCCATGGTGGCATAGATGTTACCTATCTGACTTCCTTGAAAGCCGAGATTACCACCCATATATCCTCCAAAAGAAATCAGCCACGATCCCCAGATAAAAAACTGGAGAAAATTCATCAATGTTATTTTTCCTTTAATTCCCATATCTGTTTGTTTTTGGTATTATCAAATTTCCACCGGCAGCTTCCTGCCGAAAACTATCTGTTCGGGAGAAACGTCGGCAACATAGGCCAAAACTTCAACACCCTGTTTTACGGCATTTTCCAAGGCACCGGCATAAGCAGGATCAATTTCTCGGGCAGGAGCGAACACCTCCACATCGCCACGCTGAACAACATAAAGCATTACGGCACGTTTTCCCGATTCTTTAACCTTAACAAGGGTATTGAGATGTTTCAGTCCGCGGGTGGTAACCGCATCGGGAAACAACGCATAACGGCCCTCCTTATAGGTTACATTCTTTACTTCCACAAAGCAAACCTCCGAAGAATTTTCGGCCATCACATCAAAGCGGCTGTCGCCGAATTTCACTTCACGACGAACGAGGTCGTAACCTGTCAACTCAGGAATCCGGCCGTCACGTATGGCTTCAAAGGCCAGAATATTCGGATTACCGGTATTAATCCCAACCCATCCGCCGTTTATCTCAATCATCTCCCACGTAAATTTTGTT
>CAZKGB010000522.1:0-1715 GCA_964551935.1 uncultured Lentimicrobiaceae bacterium
CCTCCTTTTCTTTCTTCGTCATTTCGAGGGAGGCACGACCGAGAAATCCCTACAAGGAACAAGCGAACTCTCTTTTGTTTTAAGGGCAGGCCATTACTCGGGAGATCCCTCAGTCGTTCCTCCTTCGGGATGACGATGGGCTGTGCAGCTGGGTAACAAACATCAAGCTACCAGCAACCACATTTTTGTCAATGCCTGAAATACGTTGACCACTTTTAATAACTAAAAACAGTTAAAAGATGGCAACAAGAGAACAATTTAAAATGACCACAGCAGAGCGAATGCGACGTCATTTTAGCGACAGTTTCAAAATTCAAAAAGTCCGGGAAATTGAAACGGGCAAAACAAAAGTTTCCGAAATTTGTAAACAATACGAAGCTTCCTTTACGACAGTATATCGTTGGCTAAATAAATTCGGAACAATGAAAGACAAAAAAGAACGCCTTATTGTTGAGACAGATAGCGATACCAGGCAGCTAATAGCGCTAAAGAAAAAAATAGCTGAGCTTGAACAGATTATTGGTCAGAAGCAAATTATGATTGATTTTAAAGACAAGATGATTGAGCTGGCCGAAGAGGCCTACGGCGTAGATATTAAAAAAAAATTTTCTACCCGACAGTCAAATACTTCTGGCAACACAGAGAACAATACAGGTTTAGCATGAACAAGTTGTATAGAGCATTAGGGATCAGCAAGCAATCCTTTCATCAAATGATGGATAGGGAACTGAGAATGTACTCTGAAAAGAAACAGCTCTTAATGCTGATATATCAAATACGCGAAGATCATCCCACTATGGGAATAAGAGATATGTATTACAAATTACGGCCTGAAACCATGGGCAGGGATGTTTTTGAAAACTTTTGCAGAGAAGAAGGCCTAATGGTTGAAAGAGTCAAAAACTGGCGTAGAACAACAGATAGCACAGGTGTTATCCGTTTTGATAACTTACTGGAAGGAATAAACCTAACGACAATAAATCAAGCATGGCAAAGTGATATCACCTACTTTGAAATCGGTGGCCGATTCTATTACATCACTTTTATCGAAGACTCTTTTTCAAGACGGATTTTAGGGTATTCCGTTTCAAAAAGATTGACTACCGTACAGACGACACTTCCTGCTTTAAAAATGGCTATTCGCTTAAGAATTAAAGAGAGAATGTCTATTGCAGGTGTTATTTTTCATTCTGATGGAGGCGGTCAATATTATGCCAAAGAGTTTTTAAAACTAACCCGAAAAGAAGGCATTGTAAACAGTATGTGTGAATACCCATGGGAAAATGGCAAAGTAGAGAGATTAAACGGGGTAATAAAAAACAACTATCTGATACATCGTCAAATAAACAGCTTTGAGGAACTTGTCAAAGAGGTTGACCGAACAGTGTTACTTTACAACAAAGAAAAACCTCATATAGAGTTACAAAGGAAAACCCCAAATCAATTTGAAAAAGATTATATTTGTAACGGACAACAATCCGACGGTAATAAGTCAACGACGGAATTAACAACTCAGTATCCGGTGGGTTATTCAGCCCTCCGGGCTGAGGACAACAACCCTTCTGGCTTAAATATCACTCAAGAATTAACAACTCAATAATGAAAATAAGTAAGTAAAAACGGTCAACGCTATTCAGGCATCAACACCCCCAAACTTTAAACTTTAAACCTTAAGCTTTAGACTTTAAACTAATTATAGGTAACAAAATAATTTA
>CAZKGB010000523.1:0-1680 GCA_964551935.1 uncultured Lentimicrobiaceae bacterium
TTTATAATGCACTGCCAAATTTCGTATTAGTCGTTTATCAAAGTCTGAAAAATCCGGGAATTGCCCATAGGTGGCGATAAAGTGGTTCGTTTCAGCCAGAGAAATCCATTCAGTTTCTGGAAGACGAGAATTCCACCTTTGTCTAACAATTTGATCCAATAAATCAAGTGTTGTTTGGTATTCGCCTGCCCCTTTTGGTTTCACATGCTATCTTGTCAACATTCCGCCCTTAATGCCTTTATTTTTAGAATTCATGCACTACTGATATCTTACTAATTGCGCTTCATGCTTATTGAAAAAACGAATTGGAACAGTAATGCACAGTTCCTATTTGTTAACCTTACATAGATTCAGATAATACTGGTTTTAGTTCCCCTGGTTTCCGATTTTTTTAACAATGCAAGCTCTTGACGTTTTTCAGAATGCCATAGGATGTTGGTAATCTCATCGCTTAAGGCTCTTTCACAAATTGATGGTGCCATACCATTTGTTTCTTTTCATAATCCCACAAATAAAATTCATTAAACCCACGAGTTACTAATAACCAATGCGTGTAAGGCACATGGTCAATAGCGCTGGCATATTCAATTCCATGGAGTGTTGCCGTTTGCACTATCCGCCAATCCGGAGCCTGCAAATACGCCAGTTGATTATCGTGAATTACCATAAACAAAAACTGTCCGTCCCGGGTAAAGGTAAGAGCCGGACTCAAAGGCGTAGCAAATGTTTTAACGATCGAATCGTTTTTAAAATCATAAACCAGCAACCGTTCCTCATCCAGAGGCGAAAATGCCAGCCAGCGTCCGTCAGGGCTTACACTCAGCGCTGTCATACCGTGAGATTCTTTATCATAAATGATTTTCTTTCTGGCCAGTAAGTCACTTTTTGTTGAGTTCCTTTTTAAATTTAGGGGAAAGTAAATCAAATCGCCCATATATCCTTCGACAATCAAATTTCGTCCGTCCGGTGTAAACAGCAGGCGCAGGGGATATTCAAACAATCCGCTAACCTGATAGGTCTGATGGGAGGATAATGCATAAAAAGGAAACCACGCAAACTCGAAAAATACCAAAGTTGGCTGCTCATGCGGCCCGTTTCCGCATACAGCCAGCGGCTGGAAGGGATGGAAGGCGAGCGTATTTACGATTTTGAACGGTAGTTTCAGGGATTGATCGATACGTTGCCAGGTATCGGTTCGCCACAGATAAAGAGTGCTATCAAAGTCCCCGCCCAGCAAATACGCGGCATCGGGAGTAAAACTTAGGGCCGCAACGCCTTTCAGACTATCTACCAGACGGACCCGTATGGGCTGCTGCCATAAATCGATGATCCAAAGGTTGCCGCTGTTGCTGCCAAAAGCGATCCATCGACCATTGGGCGCTATTTTTACCGCGTTGGAGTCGATTATCTCTTCCTGTTTTTCATGAGCAGAAGGACAGGTCAGCAGATTAGCCAGCAACGCCGTGAAGAGAAGAGACAGTAAAATAGTTTTCGTTTTTTTAAAATTTGAAACAAGCATACTACAAGTTCACTTTTCATTTATTATTGGCACTAGTTGATTTTTTTTCGTTTATTTAAATAACTTTCTTTTTCCTTTCTTCCTCCTGATAATTTCCTGCCGGAAAACTGTCTCCAAAAATTTTGCCGTAGGAGCTCTCGTTTTTCCGAACAGCGGAATAA
>CAZKGB010000524.1:0-1672 GCA_964551935.1 uncultured Lentimicrobiaceae bacterium
CAAAAAGGAGATGATTGTATTAAAAGATGAAAACAGGTTTTATTACTCCAGAGTTAACCTGGACAATGTTGCCGCCGACAACAGCAAATCAAACCTTATGGGATTATGGTCAACCGAAGACGAAGAGTATGGCAATGTCTTCCTCCGTTTTAAAGCCCCCGACTCTCTTGTTATTATAATTACCGGCGACGGGTCGGTTGAAACAAGTCGCTGTAGCTGGATGTTTAATCCGAAAGACAACAGTTTGGTGGTAATGGGATTCTCACACTTTTTAAGAGGAAAAGTCAACATAAAAGAGTTAACCGACAATAAGCTGGTTTTTGATAAAGGCGGCAACCTGATAACCGCGTCAAAAGTTGATGAAAACGCCGCCAGGATTGAAAAACTGACCTTCGTTTACGATGATTTCCCGGAGGAGTATGGCAACGATGATCAACTTCCCTGGAGAGATTTTGAATTTATGATTGACTACCTAACAGATGTAAAAAAGATTGTTTACCGTCATGGCTCCCTGCTGGCGGATATTAACGCTTTCGAATATTCAACCTATTATTCCGAAATAAAAGTTGATGAGGAAAAACCGTCGGTTAAGTTTACCAACTTTGTTGTTGAAAATGGAACGCCCGCTCAATATTCCGAAAACTACAAAGGTGGTTTATCGGGTATGTATAACTATTTTTTCCCTTTGGAAGAGGTTGCACCTTATCGCATTGCCGGTAAAGAAACGGTTACCGTTCCGGCGGGCACCTTCAAGTGTACCGTTATCGAAGGGCTGGATGGCGATACCAAAGTCAAACTATGGATGATTGATGATAAGCCCGGTATTTATGCCAAAAAGATTCGGCAGGGCGATAATTTCGGAACCATGACTTATACGGTTGATGAGCTGGAATCTGTCGAATAAACTTTATTTGTGAAAAAGTCAGTTCTTTTTGTTTTTCTATTGTTGTACTCGGCAATAACCTTTGCTCAACAGGACACCCTACATGTTGACAATAAGCGAAGTGACAGATATGGCATTTGGTTGATTCCATCTGCCTCAGAAAATATTTATGGACTGGCTATTGGTTTGGTTGGGTCGGAGGCTATTTGTAACCGACCTTATACCAAAAAATCGCATGGTATTAATATTCAAATTCCGGGGCAAGGTTTTTTCCAAACTTTCTACATCAATAAAATTCACTATTCTGATTTCGTAAAAAACAACCCAAACAGTGAGTTTTTTTATTCTGGCGATTCAATACCGCAACGTGCCTTGCACAATGGCCTGTTAGTTTCAGTATTTGGTACTTTTACCGATCAAATAAACGGCTTGTCGGTTTCTTCATGGATGAGTATGGGTAGAAAAATTAACGGGGTGTCAATTAACCTGCTATGGAATGTATATAAAGAAGTCAACGGGCTTGTCATTGCCCTGGTAAATCATGCCGGTACGGTAAACGGGGCTCAGGTGGGAATTGTTAACAAGTCCAATAATTTAAGAGGAGTTCAAATTGGGCTTTGGAATAAGAATAGCAAGCGCTCGCTGCCTTTGATAAATTGGAATTTCACTAAATGATTTAAATAATTTAGCCCTTTTGTAAGTTGTGTTGCTTACTTTTGCGGGCAAAACTAAAGTATGACATTAAATTTTATAACCTGGAATGTATCTCCCGTTGCCTTTACCATTCCT
>CAZKGB010000525.1:0-1656 GCA_964551935.1 uncultured Lentimicrobiaceae bacterium
GCATTTATGCTCCTAACGACGGCACTGTTTCAAGGCTTAACGTGGAAGTGGGAGAGCGCGTTACGGGAGCATCGAAATTTTCTTCGGGGACCGAAATTATGCGCATCGCCAACCTAAACGTGATGGAAGTCAACGTGGAAGTTAACGAAACCGATATCGTCAGGGTATCGTTATTAGATACCGCACTGATTGAGGTTGATGCCTATCTCGACCGGAAGTTTAAAGGGGTTATTACCGAAATTGCCACCTCGGCCAACACCACCGGAACCAGCGTTGATCAGGTTACCAATTTTGATGTAAAAATCAAAATGCTCAAATCGTCGTACGCAGATTTGATTAAAGAGGGCAGCACCATCGCTTCACCCTTTCGTCCGGGCATGTCAGCTACTGTTGAAATACAAACCGAAACGGTAAACAATGCTCTTTCGGTTCCCATTCAGGCGGTTACCACACGAGCCGACACCACCGGGAAAAAGAAAAGTGCCCTGGAGAAACGGGAAGAGAAACGTGCAAAAACCAAAAAAACCGAAAAAGCCAAAGAGTATGTTTTTGTTGTAAACGAAGACAAAGCCAGGCTTACTCAGGTGAAAACCGGGGTTCAGGATAATATGTATATCCAAATTCTTAGTGGCCTTAACGAAGGCGACCCGGTGATTGTGGCACCCTATCGTGCTGTTTCAAAAGAGCTGAAAAACAACGATGAAGTAACCGTTGTTGATAAGAGAAAATTGTTTGATAAAGAAAAGAAAAAATAGTTGTGGCAATCATATTAAATATTGAAACCTCCACGCGCGTTTGCTCGGTTTCGTTGGCCGTTGATGGGGTTGTTAAAGCCATCAAGGAGTCAAAAGTTAAAAATTCGCATGCCGAACAGGTTACCCTTTTTTCGGAAATGGTAATAGAAAAATCGGGATACACCTTTAATCAACTGGATGCTATAGCCATTAGCAAAGGTCCGGGTTCATACACGGGTCTGCGCATTGGCGTGTCAACGGCCAAAGGATATTGCTTTGCGCTGGATAAACCGCTGATTTCTGTCGGAACCCTCGATGCCATGGCCTGGGGATTGGTCAATGCGCTACGCAACAAAAAGCAAAAGCTGGATGCTTATCTCTATTGTCCCATGATTGATGCCCGCCGGATGGAGGTTTACGATGCCGTGTACGATTCCGGGCTAAACAAGGTTAAAGCTGTTTCGGCAACCGTTTTAGATGAGCATACCTATGATGAGTTTTCAACGAGGCATGCCATGGTTTTTGGGGGTGATGGAGCTGAAAAAGCAAAAGCGCTCTATTTCCATAATCAGCACAAGACCTTCTTTTTAGATGGTTTTGAACCCTCTTCAATGTATATGGCTCAACTCGCCGAACAGAAATACCGACAAAACGATTTTGAAGATGTGGCCTATTTTGAACCCTATTATTTAAAGGAGTTCGTTGCCGGAATTTCCAAAGTTAAAGGATTGAGGTAGCTTTTCGCTCACAAGGATAACCTGCAAGTTAAATGAAAAAACCTCTTTCTCAAAACGATAACACCCCAAGTACTTTAAGCACTCTCTGATTGAAGATTGCAGATTGCAGATTACCGATTGGAGATTGCAGATGTTAAACTCTTAACCCTTAACTCTTAACTTTTAACTCCTAACTCTCGGCACTC
>CAZKGB010000526.1:0-1649 GCA_964551935.1 uncultured Lentimicrobiaceae bacterium
CAATAATGGTTTGATATTTATAATTTTCGTCACCGGAGGTAAGCGTTAAGCTTCCCAGTACAATGTTTTTTTCAATGATTTGAATATTCTCATAATAAACCCCCGGCCAAACAAGCACCGTGTCGCCGTTTTGCGCGCTGTCAACGGCTGCCTGAATGGTGGTGAAGTTACCCGTGCCGTCCTGTTTTACCGTGATGGTTTGGGTGATTGCCAAAAGGGGTAGCAGGAGCAGAAAGAATATGATTGTTTGTTTCATGGTTGCCGGTTACTTTACCTTCTTATTACAAATCGTTTAACACCTGTTTGTTTTGTGGTTGATAACTTTAAAAGATAAATACCGTTTTTAAGGTTTTGGGTATTTATAATACTGCTATGTAACCCCTGATGATGATGTTCATTCAGTTTCAATACTTTTTTACCGGTTACATCAAAAACTTCAAAATATATATTTTCGTTTCCGGTTACGTACCCGATGGTAAGGTTGTTTCGTGCCGGATTGGGATATATACTCAAAATAGGATTTGAATTATAAGCAGCACCGGATTTAATTGTTTTTTTCTTTTTGAACGAAACAAAAAACCGGTCAATGTTTTTATTGTTCACGGCCGGTCCTTTTTGCCATCCTTTTAACCGGGGTGTATAAATATAGTAATTGTTTACAATATGTTTACCGGTTGATTTAGTACCATAATACTTTTGAAAAGTTATGGTATCGTTATCATTCTCAACATAAGCACGAATTACCGTCATCGTGTCGTCGGCAGCCAGGGCTGTTGCTCCAATACAACTGTCGCCCGCGAATGCACCGATTTCCTGTGGATGATCACCGCTATCCAGTTCGATGGTAACAGGCTTGTAATCTTCCTGCTCCTGATAGCTGTAGTACTCAGGACTTAAATCTTCACGCGAAGAGGGTGGATTACCGAAAAGGTTCCATTGAAAACCGAGAATATCATTTTCGCCTTTTAAAATCACCATTTCGCCGTATTTAATAACGGGAGGACGATAATCGCATTGCCAAAACGGTTCAATGGTACTTGTTCCGTCGGGGCCAAAATGGTCATAAGTTTTAACACAGGTCCAGTCCTGATGTTTTATTAAATTCAAATCATCAGCCGTGCTACCCAAAGCGTCAAAAATATCCTGTTCCTGATAGAGCCAGTAACCTATCCAGTTTTCTTTGTTGGCATAAAGCTTGTTAACGGATGTTTCGGGTGGGATTACATTACCGTGCAGATGTCGTTTAATATCCTGATTGGGATCGGTGTTGTATTTTAACGACAGCTTGTAGCCCAGAGTAGCATCAACGTGGTTAAATCCCTGATTGTTGTCAGGCCAAATAGTACCATCATAATAGTTGAAAATGCTTTGGTCACCTCCCAACGGGAGGTTTTCAAGGTAGCTGCCTGCCTGATAATAAATATCTGGAGGGTTATTAGGCACAATATTATCACCTCCTATAACACTGTTCACCGAAGGGTTGCTGCCGGTAAGTCTGGGGAAAGAGAGCCACGTAAAGCTGGTTGAGTCTTTCCCTGTATAAGGTTTAAGCAGAAGTGTTTCATCAGGAGTAAACTCCACCACGCTCACGTTGGAGTGTCCGCCGTTGGGGAGGTATATTTTGTTTTGGCTGATTTGTGCATTCAGCT
>CAZKGB010000527.1:0-1641 GCA_964551935.1 uncultured Lentimicrobiaceae bacterium
AAAATGAACGATTTCTTTACATTGCCTGGAAGAGATATTGCTTTCATTTTCAATCGTCAAACGAAGTTCAAAAAAGTCATTAGACTTTTTTGGGTTAAAACACGGAAACTAAACCCAATTTCATCAGGCAGGCTGCCCACTCAACTTTTCAGTTTTTTTAATTTTCGGTATCCAAATAAATTTCCATCTTTGTAAAATTAAAATAGCACAAGGGTTTGATGATTTTAAAGCATCTTTATAAAGTAATATTTTTAGCGGCCATAGCTTTTTTGGCCTTTTCGTGTGCCCAGGAGGCGATGCCTGTTGGCGGTAAAAAAGACGTTACACCGCCCACGGTGCTCGAGGCAACGCCTCCCAACGGGTCACCGGGGTTTACAGGAAATAAATTTGAATTAAAGTTTAGCGAGTTTGTGGTGCTTGATAAGATTAACGAACAGCTCTTAATATCTCCTACCGTTAAGGAAAAACCCGGGTTTCACCTAAAAGGAAAAAAACTGATCGTTAAATTTAAGGAAAAGCTCAAACCCAACACCACCTATTCGGTTTATTTTGGCGATGCGATAAAAGATTTAACCGAAGGTAATCCGTTGCATAGTTTCAGCTATATTTTTTCTACCGGCGACCATGTAGATTCGCTGAGTTTAAAAGGAAAAGTAATGAACGCTTTCGATCTTCAACCTGCCGACGGAGTCATGGTTATGCTCTATCGTCACGGCAACGATACCATCTCTTTCGACTCGTTGCCCTTGCGCGTACCGCCTTACTACCTTAGTAAAACCGATAAAAGCGGGAATTTTCAGTTTAACGGTTTGGCCAACGACGACTACCTGGTTTTTGCTCTAAATGATTTAAACAGTAACTATTATTACGATCAACCTTCCGAAGAGATTGCGTTTATCGATTCGCTGGTGCATCCGGTATATGCGGCTCCACCCGTGGTGGATACTATCCTAAAAAAAGATACGGTAGAAATAGAACTTGACAGGATGGCAACCCGGGTTTCTGACAGCATTAAGATTGACACCCTGGAAACGGTAAATAATAACAACAAGCCGTTACAACTGTACATGTTTCAGCAGAAAGACACGTTGCAACGGGTAATGGAAGTCAAGCTGATTGGCTTAAATACCATTCGGTTTATTTTTTCAAACCCTGCCGGCGATGTCTCCATTAATGCCGTCAACTACCCGCAACGTATCCTTTGGCATCGTAACCGATGGTCGAACAACAAGGACACCTTGTGGTGGTATCTTAATGAAAAGGCACTAACGGTTGACACGTTAAACCTGTTGATGATGAAAAACAACGACACACTCAATCAGGTTTTTATTTCTACCAAATTGCGTGAAAAAAATATCAGGACGGTACGCAAAAAGAAAAATCAGGATGTCGCCCGAAGCCAAAGAGATTTGCTAACTTTTACTACCAACATGAAAGGGGGCATTAAACCCGTGTCGCTGTTATACATCGAGTTCAGTCAGCCCATAGCCGATATTCTTGCTGATTCTATTCTGTTTGTTGCAGGTGAAGATTCGGTCTATTCTCCGCGGTTTGTTCCCATGGACTCTCTCCATCTGAAATATATGTTTCCAGCAAGGTTAAATGAAGATACTAAGTATCGACTTTTTATACCCGATTCAT
>CAZKGB010000528.1:0-1627 GCA_964551935.1 uncultured Lentimicrobiaceae bacterium
TGGACTTTCACTCCCATCGATACAACCAATACAAAGGTAACGTGGTCAACACACATAAGAGGATTAAAATACCCTTTCGAGCGATTGATGGGTCCGGTGCTTAAATCTATGATGAAGCCTATGTTTGATAAAGGATTAAAAGACCTGAAAACTTATATTGAAACGGGCAAAAGTGTTTCTATCAGTGAGGATACAGTGAATCAAAGTAAATTACCCCATGAATAACACGTTAGCCTATATTATCTTTTCTATTGTCATGCTCCATCTGCTGGGAGGCTTTGTTTGGGCCTTCGTTAAAATGAATAAAAAGCCTTCAAAAATAAACAACGAGCGTAATGCTGAATCAAAAGAAAAACAATCAGTTGATTAAAAAAGGATTTCTGATAGCCGGCTTACTACTGATGGTAGCATGGCAAGCTGCCGCGCAAAACCAGGCCAACAACTGGTATTTCGGCGATCATGCAGGTCTAAACTTTTCAACCGGTAACCCGACACCCATTCTGGATGGTGCCTTAAGTACCTGGGAGGGCTGCTCATCAATTTCTAACACCAGTGGTAATATACGATTTTACACTGACGGGATAACCGTTTGGGACAAACACAATGAAATAATGCCTAACGGAACAGGGTTGATGGGTAACCCGTCCAGTACACAGTCGGGCATTATTGTTCCTAAACCGGGCAGCAACAATCTTTATTACATTTTCACTATTGATGAAGTAGGGAGCAACCCTACCGGAGGAATCAACGGGCTTCGTTACTCACTAGTTGACATGAACCTGAATGGTTTTTTGGGAGAAGTGGTTGATACGGTAAAAAACGTGTTGCTTACTACTCCCATGTGCGAAAAGCTTACGGCCATCGGCCACGCCAACGGTACCGATATTTGGGTAATCTCACAAAAATGGGGCACCAACGATTTTTACGCTTACCTTGTAACCAGCACCGGAATAGTCGAAACACCTGCCACCAGCTCTGCCGGGGTGGCAATTCAAAGCACCGAGGAAAATGCCAAAGGGTATATGAAGGTATCGCCTGACGGCACGAAACTGGCCAAAGCCAATTCGGGATTAAACAGTGTCGAAATATTTGATTTCAGTACAACCACTGGGATGGTCAGCGATCAAAATGTAATTACCGATAACAATTTTGGAGGTCATGCTTATGGCATCGAGTTCTCGCCCAACGGACATCTGCTTTATGTAAATACCTGGAAAAGCAATCCGGGACGCCTGTTGGCTCAATACGACTTAACAGCACCGGATGTGGTCGGATCAAAAGTACAAATAGCTACGGGAACAGAAGGTGCACTTCAGCTTGCCCCTGACAACCGTATTTATGTAGCCCAACGAAACAGTGGTAACATCAGCGTAATTAATTACCCCAACGAGCAAGGTACGGCGTGTCAGTTTAGCTTTGGCTCGGTGAATTTGGGAGGCAACACCTCTAATTGGGGATTACCCCCGTTTATTCAATCGTTTTTTAGCTTTAATCCGGGATATAATTATGGTCCGGGATGCTTTAGCGATTCCACCGAATTTCACGAAAACAGCTCTTCCGAACCCGATTCACTGATTTGGGACTTTGGAGATGCCGCCTCAGGTTCAAATAATTCATCCATCATCCC
>CAZKGB010000529.1:0-1604 GCA_964551935.1 uncultured Lentimicrobiaceae bacterium
AATCCCACACGATCACCTTTTTGCAATCCCAGCTGAATAAGATAATTGGCAAACCTGTCGGACGACTCATCCAGTTCGCGATAACTTATTTCCCTTCCATAGTTAATAATGGCCGGTTTGTCCGGTGTTTTCTTTGCATGAATCCTAAGGTATTCAAAAACAGGTTTTTTTCCTTGCGGAAAGTGTACCTTTTTGGGCATATCCTCAGGCCAGTGTTTCATCCATATTTTTTCCATGATTATTATTTTCTTTTTTCCTGTTCCATTCGTTTCAATTCTTTTTTCAGGATTTTTCCCGTGGGATTTCGTGGCAAATCGGTAACAAATTCAACGACTTCCGGTATTTTGTATTTGGCAATTTTTTCACCGAGATAAGTTTTGATCTCTTCTTCGGTGAGCGCTTCCGGTTCGGTAAGCGTGATAAAGGCTTTTACTTTTTCGCCCAGGGCTTTATCAGGAATGCCAATCACGGCAACCTCTTTAACCTGAGAAAGGGCTTCGATGGCCATTTCAACTTCTCTGGGGTAAATATTTTCACCGCCGCGATTTATCATATCCTTTTTCCGATCGACAATATAGATAAAGTCCTCGTCATCCATATAGGCAATATCACCGGTGTGCAACCAACCGTCTTTAATTGTCTCTTTGGTGGCTTCCGGTTTATTAAAATATTCCAGCATGGTGGCATCACCCTTTATACATATTTCGCCCTTTTCGCCTTGGGGAAGCTCCTCATTGTCATCATTCATTATTTTAAGCTCCTGCTCGGGAATGGCCAATCCGATCGATCCGGGTTTTCTTTTTCCCAGGGGTGGGTTTACGGTTGAAAGTCCGGTTACTTCGGTCAGACCGTAGCCTTCAATAATTTCCACATTAAACTTGTCTCTAAACCCGTTAATCAGTTCGACCGACAGGGGCGCAGCACCGCAAAAAGCAATTCTAAGTTTAAGTTTTGTTCTGTCGATAGTACTCGAATCGATGCTGTAATAAACATAATTGTACATGGCGGGAACCCCCATCAGGATGGTAGCGCCATATTTTGTGATTGAAGGCCAAAAGTCAGCAGGCGAAAATGCTTTTCGGATGCTTACCGTTTGACCGGCAAAAGCAATGGGATAAGTCCATACGCAAATAGGGTTGGTATGGTACATGGGAAGCAGCAAAAGCATCACATCGCCCTCCTGAAAAATTCCGATTTTCGACATATCGCGACATACGGAAAGCTGTCCTTTGTTTGAAATTAAAATTCCTTTGGGTTTTCCCGTGGTTCCCGATGAATAGAGAAGTAAAAACGGATCGTCCGGTTGTTGTTTAACAAAAGCTTCGGTATCGGGATAATTGGCGAGGATGTCAGATAACTTTTCCTGATTTAAATCTATCTTGTGTTCGGCAGAGGTTACCACTTCCACAATCTCGGGTTTATGTAGCGCCTCTTGGTATCCTTTGTCAAATTCCTCCATAAATTCACTACCCACGAAAACAATTTTTGGTTTTGAATCGTCGAGGAGATAAGCTATTTCAGGGCCTTTTAACATGAAGTTTATGGAGCCGGCAATGGCACCGAGCTTTTGAACACCAAACATGGCATAGTAAACTTTGGGAGAG
>CAZKGB010000530.1:0-1602 GCA_964551935.1 uncultured Lentimicrobiaceae bacterium
TTTTGAATGTTAGGCTGGGCAACACCAAAACGGTCGATACGGGTTCTTAAAATCTGAAAGGTACGGTCGATGGCACCTTCAGTCTCTTGGCGGATAACTTTCAGCACCTCATCGTTGGTAGAGTTGGTTGTTATCCCTTTATCTTTAAACTCGTACAAAAAGATTGAAGCCAGTCGCGCGTTCGGATCAACTTTATTAAATGCTTCTCCGAAAAGAGTAACAAAATCTTTATTGCTGTTTTTCTGCTCTTTATGAGCCAGTACCATGGCTTTTTTGAACGTTGGATTATCACTTTTACCGGATAAAGCATAAATAATATCGCCCACCGACACTTCCAATACCACGTTCATACCACCTTTTAGGTCAAGGCCAAGATTCAATTCGCGGGCTTTTACCTCTTTGAAAGTATATTTGTCAATACCGATGTTGTAGACCACTTCATTGGCAATACTATCAAGGAAATAACTTTCTCTTACTCGTGATAGTGAATCAAGATAATACTTTTCCAGCAGATTATTTCCTCCTGCAAGTTCTTTTGCCATGCTTTGTGCCTGCTCATTAACAGCATATGCTTTCGCTTTCTTCTCATAACGGGAAGCAACGAAAGTAAAACTCAGCTGATATAAACAAACCAAAGCAAATGCAATGGCAAAAAACTTAATAGCTCCTCTGTTTTGCATTGTAAATAACTATTTGATTTTACTTTACTTAATTAGACTTCAAAATTTTTAAGGGTGCAAAAATAGAATAATATTTCAATATTGACTAATTTAAGTTCAACAAAATGAACACGTAGATACGACCGGCAAACATAACTTTTTGGTTTATCAAATTATTAAATAAGCCGGAAAATAATTTGAAACTAAAATTATCTTCCGGACTCTTGTCTGTTTTCAATTATATTTATTTAATATCCAAATTGTTATGCATATGAAATTACATTTTTCCCGAAGCATCGCACGACCAATTATTAAGCAATGATAACAAAGCTCAGCACTATTTTTAATTCACAACGAGAACCTGACGGTAAAATAATGCCGCTTTTTTAAACAGAAACGGATGAAAAAAACAGATAATAAGCGACTTTCGATAATATCGGATAATTCTAAAATGTTAAGCTGAATTTAAAAATTTAGGTTAAAGATTTTATGTACATTTGGCCGGATATGAATTTCTCGCTGGCAAAATACGATGCAAAGGTGTTGATGGCTTTTAGCGAAACCTTTTCGGAAGAAGATGGTGCTTTTCTACAATGGCTGTTAAACAATGGATATCCCGAACTGGCAGCTTTAAGCAGCGCTATCCGCGGCAGCGAAGAGGCGGTAAAGTGGCTGCTGACGAACAAATATCGTCATTATGCCGCGTTGGATGCCGCCATCGACAAGCAACTGCCTGCCTATCGCTGGTTAATGGCAAATGGTCACGATTTTTTAGCTGTATTTGCTGATGCCGTTAATCGAAACCCGGTAGCATTACATTGGTTCAAAAAGCACCATTTGGAAATATTTATTTTATTGGCCAAAAAAATCCACGATTTCAGAGAAAACCAGACTTTCGATTATCACAAGATACATTTTTAGGAAGTTTGGAGTACTTGGAGTT
>CAZKGB010000531.1:0-1587 GCA_964551935.1 uncultured Lentimicrobiaceae bacterium
GTATTGCTGAACAAATTAACCCCTGCTTGTTGCTGTCGGAAAAACTTAATTCCACGCTGGTGGAAGAGGCTCCGGTATCAATAGGAAAAGGACAGGCCATTAAACCGGGGGTTTCTGAAGAGCTTGATGAGTTGAGGTCGATTGTGTTTTCGGGAAAGGATTACCTGAAGAAAATTAAAGAGCGTGAACAGGAGCGAACAGGTATCAGCTCGTTAAAGATTGGCTATAACAATGTGTTTGGTTACTATTTGGAAGTTACCAACGTGCATAAAGAGAAGGTTCCGTCCGAGTGGCATCGTAAACAAACCTTAACCAATGCTGAACGCTACATCACGGAAGAGTTGAAAGAGTATGAACAAAAAATATTGGGTGCCGAAGAAAAAATTCTTTCGTTGGAGCAAAAACTGTACGACGATTTGGTTCATTTTGCCTCGGGTTTTGTAAAACCTGTGCAGCTTGATGCATCATTTATCGCCTCGTTGGATTGTTTAAATTCGTTTGCCAATGTTTCGGAAGAAAACAACTACCATAAACCGGTATTAACCGATGGCTTTTCAATCGATATCAGGGATGGGCGTCATCCGGTTATAGAAAAAAATATGGTTCCCGGCGACCACTATGTTGCCAATGATGTTTTTTTGGATAATAAGAAACAACAGATCATCATCCTTACCGGACCCAATATGTCAGGAAAATCGGCGCTGTTGAGACAAACGGCACAGATAGTACTTTTAGCACAAATGGGATGTTTTGTTCCGGCCAACAGCGCTACCATCGGGATTGTTGACCGGCTTTTTACACGGGTAGGAGCCTCCGATAATCTAACTTCGGGCGAGTCGACCTTTATGGTGGAAATGAATGAAACAGCCAGTATCCTTAATAACATTTCGAACCGGAGTTTAATATTACTGGATGAGATTGGGCGCGGAACCAGTACCTACGATGGTATTTCGATAGCATGGTCGATAGCCGAGTTTCTTCATGAACATCCGGCGTTCCGAGCCAAGGTGCTTTTTGCAACTCACTACCACGAACTAAACGAAATGGCTGAAACCATGGCGCGGATAAAAAATTATCATATCGCTGTTAAAGAGGTTGGTAAAAAAGTAATTTTTTTGAGGAAACTAAAACGTGGGGGCAGCGAACACAGTTTTGGAATTCATGTGGCTGAAATGGCCGGCATGCCTCGTAAGGTGTTAGAACGTTCGCGGCAGCTGTTAAAGGTGTTGGAACAGAGCCATTCCAGTGAAGAACTTACTGATAAAGTTAAAACGGAAGCCGAAAACTACCAGTTAAGTTTTATTCAGCTTGACGACCCGCTGTTACACCAGATAAAAGATGATATCATGAACACGGATATTGATACATTAACCCCTGTTGAAGCACTGATGAAGTTAAACGAAATTAAACGGTTGCTAACAGGAAAATAGTGATTTCCATACCGCTAATGAGATAGTAAAAAAAAGTAGTAAAATTTTTATCTGTTTTTTGTTTTGTATTTAAAAAAAATTTTACATTTGCACTCCCAAATCAAGCGGGAATAGCTCAGTTGGTAGAGCACGACCTTGCCAAGGTCGGGGTCGCGGG
>CAZKGB010000532.1:0-1565 GCA_964551935.1 uncultured Lentimicrobiaceae bacterium
TTCAGTTAATATATTTTTTACAATGGCAAGCCCCACACCTGTTCCTCCACTTTTGGTTGTAAAATAAGGTTGAAAAATACGGCTCTTCATCTCATCAGGAATTCCCCGGCCGTTATCTGAAATTTTAATTTCAATGATATTCTCCTTTCGGGAAATTGTTATTTCAACTTCTCCTTTGCCGGGTAAAATTGACTGAACGGCATTTTTAATAAGGTTGTTAAACACTCTCAGTAATTCGTTTTGACGTGCCATAACATAGGCCTCGTCAACACTTGTTTTATACCTGATGTTAACTTTTTCGTGATTTTTATAAATATCAGTGGCTGAACCGATAAGCTGAACCACATCCACCTTTACCCTATCCAGTGTGTTGTTGCTGGCTAAATCAGAAAAAGTGGAAGCCACCTCGTTTAATGCCTCTATTTGATCGATTAACGAGGAAGATAGGGAATTCCACTTTTGGTTAAAATCCTCTTTCGATTCTTTATAAATTTTTTGCAAATACTGGATATTGAGTTTCATGGGTGTCAAAGGATTCCGTATCTCGTGTGCTACCTGCTGAGCCACTTCACGCCACGCTGTTTCGCGCTCCGAGCGTTTTAAAAGACCGGCACTCTCCTCAATTTTTTTAACCATCAGGTTGTATTCCGAAATAAGATGTCCTATCTCATCATCGTTATCCCAAACAAGCGGTTCGTTCTTTTTGTCTATTTGTATTTCCGATAAACTTCGCTGCAACATGGTCAGTGGACGGGTTAGTATTTTGGCAATCATCAATGCCATAAATGCTCCTAAAATACCCAACAGAACAAAAATATTAAGATAATTGAAAACCATGGGTAAAAACGATCTCGTAACTTCCGATTGGCGGGCAAAATAGGGTAAATTTAAAATGGCAACAGGAGCACCAATATCAAAACTTAACGGCACATAAGCCGAATAGTACACCATTTTTCCTATTTGCTCCTTTGTCAGATAAAAGATTTTATTGTCAATAATAATTTGCTCATATCCTTTCGGGTTTATCAATGTTGATAACAGTCCCGCTTCAAATATTTTGGGTCGGGAAGTCGCCATCAATTCACCTGCCCTGTCATAAATATTAATATCGGTAAAAAATATTATGGAAAACTTTTGGAGCTGTTGTTGTAAATAATCTGTATCCTTTTTGGATAAAAAATCATCTGATGAAAATTTATCCTGCAATTCCGTTAATACTGATTTAGACTTTTCGTTAAGCTGATTAACAATAAATGTTTTCTCAATTTCTTTAAAGTAATAGACCGAAATAGCTGACATTAAAATAAACAGCACCATCAGTGTAACCATGATAAAAAACTGTAAGCGGGTTCTAAACGAATATTTAAACAATTTCATTTGCTTCCGGCCGGTGGTTACAAAATACAACAGAACCGCTAAAAAAGAAAATAGCAGGAACAGCAATGAAAAGGTTGCTGTTTGTTCGGGATAAGATCTAACGGGCCTGCTAACTACCAATACATCGGTACTATTTAACCGAAGCTTGTAATGGAGATATTTATTCAGATAAAAAAACTGATCGTTGG
>CAZKGB010000533.1:0-1562 GCA_964551935.1 uncultured Lentimicrobiaceae bacterium
ATTACCAACCGAGTAAACATTGGCAAAAGTCAATCCTTTGGGAATTCCCGCCTCCATAATAGAACAGGCCGTTGCTCCCGAACCGGAAACAAAATCGCAACCCTGCGGATCGAGCTTAGGGATAGGCTGAGTAAAAATACTGTGGTGATACGGGGTAAGCACGCCCACACAATTTGGGCCTATGAGCGAGCCGTTTACCTTGTTAACCGATTCCACCACCCTGTCTTCAAGTAATTTACCTTCTTGACTCTCCTCGCTAAAGCCGGCAGAAAGAATAATAAAAGCCCTGGTTCCTTTATGCTGCGCCAAAAACTCCACCGTATCGGGTGTGTACTTTGCAGCGATGGCAATAATGGCCAAATCAACCTGCGGCATCGATTCCATATCGCGGTAGCTTTTAATTCCCTGTACCTCGTCCTCCTTAGGGTTCAAAACAAACAGGTTACCCTTAAACCCGCCATCTACAAGGTTTTTTAAGACTTTACCTCCCGGTTTATGAATATCTTTTGAGCCGCCCACAACAACAATGCTACGCGGATGTATTAATTCTTTTGTAATCATATTTTTTGCTGTTTTTAAAGAGGTACAAAAGTAGCTTTTTTCAAATACTTCAACGATATGATTGTATTATAAAAGGTAAGCGGGAGGTTTTTTTAAAGCACCAAAATAGAAGTACCAAATAAAAAATTCCAAATCACAAATAATATCGAAATACTAATTTACGAGGGAACCCGACTGCCATCGGGAGATCCCGAAGCCTGTCGGCAGACAGGCAGGCAAACTCCCACGATGAATGAGAAAACAAATCTCTCTCAAAAGTCTGCGGAGTTGATTTTTTTGTATTTTGGTCAGTGCGATGTAATTTAATCCCTATGCAAGGTAAACTGTCGTTTATATTTTTTATATCAGCACTGCTGCTTAGCAGCTGCCTTAGCTTTCACGATAAGCAAAAGGAAAAAGAGACGCCGGTCAAAACTGAAAAAAAAGTTGACCTGCTCGATACTATATTAAGTACCGGAAAGCTTATCGCGCTCACCAATTACAGCTCTACCGATTATTTTGTATATCGCGGACAACCTATGGGATATCAATATAATTTAGTATCCGGATTTGCTGATTTTTTACATGTTGACCTGGAGATGCGTATTGAAAAAGATCTTGTAAAAAGTTTTCAATACCTTGATTCAGGACAAGTTGATTTAATGGCCATGGGTTTAACCGAAACCACTGAACGAAAATCAAAATTACTTTTTACCAAACCCATTATGTTTACCCGACAGGTGTTGGTTCAGCGCAAGCCCGAAGGATTTGAGAAGATGCAAACCCGCGATGAAATTGAATCTCATTTGTTGCGAAACCCACTGAATCTGGCAAAAAAAACGGTGTATGTTCATCGGGGTACCGTGTTTGTAAACCGACTAAAAGCTTTGATGAATGAAATTGCCGACACCATTTACATTGTGGAAGATACGCGCGAAACCGAGCAACTCATAGCGGCTGTTGCAAACAAGGAAATCGATTACACTGTTGCCGATGAACATGTTGCATTGGTAGATGCGGCT
>CAZKGB010000534.1:0-1560 GCA_964551935.1 uncultured Lentimicrobiaceae bacterium
ACAGACCATAGTAAGAGCTTCGTTTTGTGTTGGATTAACTTTACCGGGCATAATGGACGAACCCGGCTCGTTGGCAGGAAGATTAACCTCACCGATACCACAGCGCGGACCAGATCCCAGGTACCGGATGTTATTGGCAATATGCATTAAACTAACAGCCAACTGTTTTAAGGCACCTGAAGCTTCAACAACGGCATCGTGAGCCGACAATGCTTCAAATTTGTTGGGTGCAGTTTTAAAAGGAAATCCTGTAAGCTCTGCTATTTTTGCAGCCACTTTTTCAGCATAGCCCTTTGGTGTGTTAAGCCCTGTACCAACAGCCGTACCTCCAAGAGCCAGCTCAGAAAGATGATCCAAAGTATGCTTCAAAGCTCTCAATCCGTAATCGAGCTGAGCAACGTAACCCGAAAACTCCTGGCCTAATGTCAATGGAGTAGCATCCATCCAATGCGTACGGCCTGTTTTAACAACATCGGCAAATTCTTTAGCTTTTTTATCCAACGCATCACGAAGCATTTCAACACCGGGAATGGTTGTTTCCACAATCATTTTGTACCCGGCAATATGCATGGCTGTTGGAAAAGTATCGTTTGATGATTGAGATTTGTTTACATCATCGTTAGGATGAAGAAATTTTTCTTTATCAGTAAGGCTACCCCCTTTGATAACATGACCACGGTTGGCAATCACCTCGTTCATATTCATGTTCGACTGGGTACCGGATCCCGTTTGCCAGATAACCAACGGGAAATTACCATTGAGTTTTCCCTCAAGAATTTCATCGGCAGCCTGACCGATAACATCTGCTTTTTCACGTGGCAAAACACCCAAATCAGCATTTGTTAATGCAGCAGCCTTTTTCAGATAGGCAAATGCCTCAATAATTTCGTGAGGCATGGAGGCCTCAGGACCAATTTTAAAATTCATTTTTGAGCGTTGTGTTTGGGCACCCCAATATTTATCAGCAGGCACTTTCACTTCACCCATCGTGTCGTGTTCTATTCTGTATTCCATTGTACTATTTTTATAAATTAAAACAACTCGTTTATATTTTCAGCCGGGTCGCCCCAAACTGCTTTATTTTCTTTAACAACAATCGGCCTTTTTATCAGCTTCGGGTTTTCAATCATAATTTTTACCCACTCTTCATCCGTAAAATTTTTCCCTTTAAAATTCTGCTTATAAACCGCTTCCTGCGTACGAATCATCTCCTGAGGTTTTTTATTAAGTTTCATAAGCAACCTGGTAAGTTCATCTTCTGTCAGAGGAGATTTTAAATATTCTACAATCGTAAAATCGTCTGTTTTACTTTTCAGAAATTCCAGTCCTGCCCTTGATTTTTTACAACGCGGATTGTGGTAGATGGTAATCATACTTTCGTTTATTTGTAAATAGAAGCAAATGTATGGAAATCTATTTTGAATTGCACTCTAAATAGGAGAATCCTACCTGTTTAGAAGCGTTAAATTTTGTGAATTAAACAAATTGAGATTTCTGTTAACAAAAATCTTAACATAAAAATTCGTGTAATTAGATGAAGATAAACTTCTTGCTACTCCT
>CAZKGB010000535.1:0-1552 GCA_964551935.1 uncultured Lentimicrobiaceae bacterium
GTCCAGCTCTTCAATATCAACCCCTCCGTGGTGGGTGATGGTAAAATTCACCCGTCGGGAAACGGTGGAAACAGAAAAATTGAAATAAATTTCGTATGATGACGGAATAAACTCTTCGAAAGTAACGCCGTTTGCCTGAATACGTTCGTTGTGAAAGGTATGTTCGGCAAAATAAAGCTGCTGTTTGGCTTTAAGAGCGTCGGAAGCATTATCCACAATTTTCACGAGTCCGGCTTTGCCTTTTTTGCCGACTCCGCCGTGGAAAACGGGTTTAACAACACATTTACCCCTTTTTTCTATCAGGGCTTCTATCCGGTCAACCGTAGCATCGGCCTCCAGAATCTCGGGTATGGGAAATTCCGCCAGTTTCAATATCGGCGCCCCGTACTTCATTCCTGTTAGTCTCATAAGTAATATAAATAAAGTTACAACTGATTGATAGTGTGGGCTGCAAATATACAACAAAAATAATTAGGAAATGTAGTACCTAATTGTTTTTTTAGAAGATGTTTGTAAATTGTGTAATTATTACACTTTATCAGAAGTAAATTCTGTATAGAAACATAGGGAAGAATCCTTGTTGATAATCTGTTTTCAATTTTTTATTAACGGGGTCCCAAACCTGCTGAAAAATATTTTGCCTGTTGGTAAGATTCTGGATTTCAATAGCCCATTCCTGATCTGTTTTCCCCATATTAGTTCTGAAAGACAGCCGCAAATCTATTCTGATGTAATCTGAATGTTGTTCAGAGAAAGATTTATCATAGAGATAAACCGGAGAATTATTAATAAACGAAGCCTTTTCATCAATCGGGGTATAAGGTTTTCCTCCTGCAAAAACATTTCTTAAATCTATATTAATTCTACTTTTACCGACAGGGATTTCATAACCACCCAAAACGTTAAATACATATTTGTTGTCGAATGCTGTAGGGTGTTCAACGCCATTATCACCCTTATATAAAGAACGGAATAAAGATATTGTGCTGAGAAAATAAAAGTTGTTTGAAAAGAACTTTTCAAGAGTAATTTCAATTCCGTAATTTGTACCGGTTCCTTTGTTAATAAGGCTGTCCATTTGAGTTATGTAAAAATATGCTCCTTCGTTTAGCACGGAATAGTCACCATTTGTTTCGCTCACCGGAGCATTGGAAAGAGCCTGATAATAAACTTCCGTTTTAAAGCGAAGTTGTTTACCAAACATCTGTTGATAACCCGCAACAAACTGATTACTTTTGGTAAAGCCAAGATTACGGTTTGTCTCTTCTATGGAGCCGTCGGGCAATTCGGAGCGGGTGAAATAAATGATTTTCGGTTGGGTTTGGGATTGAAGTCCATAGCCGAAACTCAGGGTTTTGTTTTTTCCGATAATCCATTCGGCACCGGCGCGGGGTTCAAGGGAGTTGCTGCCGTTGAGGCCGAAATACTGGTAATGCAGACCCGCCACAATGGAAAAATTATCGCTAAACCGGTGTTTCCACTGAACGAAAGTCTGATACAGCATCATATTGCCTTTTGTGTCGGTAATTTTAAAATAATCGGATGTTTCGTT
>CAZKGB010000536.1:0-1549 GCA_964551935.1 uncultured Lentimicrobiaceae bacterium
GTCCATCCAACGGATAATAGGTTACGTTATCACCGGCACCTGCATCCACAAACTTCTGGTAAACCTGTTCCGAAGTGGTACTGGGCACGTAGGTGTCAGCCGTGCCATGATAAAAGTGTATGGGTATGTTTGTGTTCCATCCTGAAATACTGTTGTCGGCCATGGCATTTCTGAAATCTTCGAAAGCGGGGTCGGTGTTAATACCGTTTAAAAACGAAGGGGTAATGAGTACGGCAACGGTATCGTTAAGCAGTTGATCGATTTCATCACCGTTGTACTGGCCGTTAAAGTAGGATGGGAGATTATCGGCGTAGGGTTCGTTAAAATAATCGGTTAGCGGGTTGGTTATCAATCCCAACTCATGATACGAAATTCCTGAGTAGGCCATATAAACCGGCTTCGGATAGGTGATATTCTCAAACATAAAATTTTGTACCAAAGAAAGATTATAGGGACCTGCACCACAAACAGCCGCACTCACTTTAAACGAAAGAGAAGCTGCCTGATTAACATCGTAAGCAGTGCAAAGTGTTGACCATCCTCCCTGCGAATACCCCATCAAATACAAATCGTTGTTCCATTTAACAGTAATCAGGTTGTCGGTCATCATTTCGTTAACAGCTACCACTAAATTTTCAATCGATGCCACGGTACTTTTCTTATGCAGATAGGGATGCAGCATTTGTTCCGATGCACCAAATCCAAGGTAATCGGGAATCAGCATAATGTAGCCCATGGAAGCTGTGGCGTGTAAATACTGAAACAATGGGTTGCTAAGGTCTACCGTGGGAGCTTCGGCATGGGATGTGTTGGTTCCGTTTTGGAAGCTAATCATGGGAAAAGTGCCGTTTTCGACCAGCGGAGTACACAATAATCCGGAGGCTTCCACCTCGTTGCCTTGAAAGGGCGTTTTGTAAATTACTTTGTAAATATTTACCCCGTATTGTACTTTATCGGTAAGAGGAGCGGCATCGGGATAGGCCAGTTGCAAGGTGGAATACATATTCTTTATCATATCAACCGAATAGGTTGCAATGTACTGGTGACTTACATACGCCTCATAAGTTTGGGGTTGCGGATCGGGAGGCAGAGTGTTTTTTTTACATCCGGTATTAAACAGTGTTAATATCAGGATAATAAACAGCCCTTGGAAAAGGTGATTTTTTGCTTGAATTATTTTCATAAAAAACGAATTTATTAGATTGTTCAAAAGTAGTCATTTAAACAGAATTCTGCCCAAACAAATTTTGATAGAAATGAAACTTCTTACCCAAAGTAATTATACCTTTGAAGTTTTATTGGGTTTTAACATGAAAAAGATACTATCATGAAAAAGTTTGTACTGGTCCTTATTTTGGCCTTTGTTGGCATGATGTCAAAAGCACAATGGAGCGACGACCCATTGATAAATACTCCGGTTTCGACTGCTCCGGCTGACCAGGTTATTCCCCATACCGCCTACACCTCCGATGGTCATTTTTATGTGGGTTTTTTTTCTTCCGAAAACGGGAACTATAATGTGCGGTTGCAATATTACGATTTTAACGGT
>CAZKGB010000537.1:0-1549 GCA_964551935.1 uncultured Lentimicrobiaceae bacterium
GCTACGGCGTTGCGCACTTTCTCCACATCCACATAGTCGGAAATGTTACCACCGCAATGACATATATAAACACCTATTTTCTTTTTCATAGCGTTGCCCTCCTTAAATAACTTGTTGTTTCGGCTGAGGCAGCCCCTCCCGACAAAATAGAATCGGGAATATCCATGGGGCCGGAAGCGGTGCCGGCAACAAAAACTCCTTCGATGCTGGTTTTAGCCGGACTTGCCAAAATATCAGACTGATTAATGAAATTAAAAGAATCCAGCTCCGGTTTATCATTTTTAAACGATTCGACGATTTCAAAATTGGGGAGCACTCCTACCGAGAGGACCACCATATCGTGTTCCGCCTCTTTTACCACTCCCGATTCAATATCTTCGTACCGTAAAATAAGATTACCATTTTCCTTTTCAGCAATTTTACCCACCTTTCCTTTTATAAATTCAACGCCCATCTCCTGTGCCTGTGCGTAAAATTCGTTGAATCCTTTCCCAAAGGCTCTGATGTGTAAATAATAAATAGTGATATCGGCCATAGGCAAAGCACCCATTAATAGTTGAGCCTGTTTGATGGAGTACATGCAACAGATTTGCGAGCAGATGGGATTGCCTACCGACTTATCACGCGAGCCGGTACATAACACATAGGCTATATTATCAGGCATCTTACCGTCGCCCGGACGCAGGATGGTATTGTAAGGGCGGGTTGGAGCAAGCTGTCGCTCCATTTGCATGGAGGTGATGATGTTTTTTGCTTTGCCGTAATTATAGCGCGGTATTTTTAACGGGTCGAAAAGATTAAATCCCGTGGCGATTACCACCGATTTAATCTTTACTAAAATTTGTTCTTCGGTTTGCGTGAAATCGATGCAGTTGGTAGGGCAAACCCGTTCGCAGGCACCACATAAAATACAATTTTCAATATCAATGGCAGCGGCTCGCGGACTGGCAATGCTAAAAGGAATAAAAGCAGCTTTTCGTCCTGCCAACCCGTATTGATATTCATCGGGTACGCTAACCGGACAAGCCTGTTCGCATAACTGGCACCCGGTACAATCTTCCACTACTACATAACGGGGTTTCTGCAGTATCACAGCTTCAAACTGATGTTCCCCTTTTTTTTCAATGCTTTTGGCCTCGGCACCGGTAAAAATGGTAATGTTCGGGTGCCTGGCAATTTCCGAAACCTTGGGCGTGGTAATGCAAGCCGCACAGTCGAGGGTTGGAAACACCTTGCTCAACAAAATCATTTTACCGCCGATAGACAGTTCTTTTTCTACCAACAACACTTTATAACCGAGATTGGCAAGGTTTAATGCCGATTCGCCGCCGGCAATACCACCCCCTGCCACCAGTACATCGTATTCTAATTTTTTATTTGATTCCTGCATTTTTAATAAATTTAAAGTTTGGAGTGCCTGAAGTATTTGGAGTGCCTGGAGTTTGGAGTTTGGAGTTTGGAGTTAAGGGTTAAGGGTTAGGAGTTAAGGGTTAAGAGTGTTTAGAATTTTGTATATTCGAATTGTCAGGCACTTTGTTTACTCAGGTAC
>CAZKGB010000538.1:0-1549 GCA_964551935.1 uncultured Lentimicrobiaceae bacterium
TACATGGCTCTGCTGGCCGGGGAGTTCAAATTCGATGGTTTCGATAATCTCATCCTTTGCCAAATCAAGTTTTTTGTAATCTAAAAAGAAGTCCTTTAGCAGTATATTCCGCTTCTCACCGGCAGGTGAAGAGAGGGTTAGTGTAGCTTCCATCGCTAAAAAAAAGATGCTCATATCGCCAATGGGGGAGGCGTTTACAAAGTTTCCGGCCAGGGTTGCTGTGTTACGAATCTGCTCCGAAGAGACTAGTTTAAACCATGTGGCGAGTTTTGGCAGAGCGTTTGTCAAAGGGGTATAGTTAAGCAAATCGTTTACCGTTACCGAAGCACCCAGGATTATTTTGTTTCCGCTTTGCGTGATGGTGTTCAAATCGGGTTTGTCAAAGGTAAGGTTCAGTGCCGATACTTTCACGGTGTGAGGTTGCTGAACCATCAGGTCGGTGCCGCCACCTATGGTTAAATCGGGTTGGGCCGCAGTGGTTGCCCGCGGGCTGATAGCCAATAGCCTCTCCGGGATGGTTTTGAAATAGTCGGGCACAAAATGGTGTTCCGAGAGCCATTCGATATCATGGTCGGAATCTTTGTCTTTTAAGAGGTCGGCTACTTTGAGGGCCGCTTTCTCGATGGATTTGTACCCGGTGCATCGACAAATGTTGCCCGCTACCGAAGCGATGGCTGCCGGTTGTGATCCGGCCTGTTTACCGAGACTGTATCCGGTTAGCGACACAATAAATCCCGGGGTGCAAAAACCGCATTGTGTTCCGGCACTGTTAACAATTTCCTGCTGAACAGGGGTTAAATCACCAATGTTAAGTCCCTCAATGGTAACAATATGCTTTCCGTGGGCATTACCCAGAGGCGTTAGGCATGAAACAATGGTTTTATAGCTAACCTTGTTTTTGCTTAAATCACCTTCTAAAACAGTACAGGCTCCGCAATCGCCCTCTTTGCAACCCGACTTGGTGCCCTTAAGTCCTGCTTCGTTTCTGATAAAGTTAAGCAACGACATTCCTGCCGGTGCTTCTGTTTTTATCAGTTGGTTGTTTAAAATAAATGTAATCACAGTGTGTAGTTTTTAACCGGTAAAGATATAAAATCTCCTTGTATTGTCAAGGGTTGATAAACTTCTCTGTTACCAAACCTGCGTTGGCTAATTCCTTTCTTTATGCACTGCTTCCCTGAAATTATCGGATTGGGTATTCGAATGGGTTTGTAATTCATTTTGATTATGTAAAAGTACTTTACCTTATAACAATGAAAATAAGCTATATTTATATGTAAAGGAAGAAATGTACCTATTAGGGGACTAAATTAACTAATGCTTCTTGCGGGCAGGCCACCCGAAACGTGGAGTCGGAGACGGATGTGAAAGGAAAATTGCGTAGAAATAAACAAAAGGCGTTTACGTTTGTGCCGTTTGCGGCACACTACTTTTGTATTATTTCAAGCAATTTTACTGAGCGGGTGGGCAATTCGTTTCGGGCCGCCTTCTTTTGTTCATTTCTTGGCGGGACAAGAAATGAACAAAATCGGAATTATGTTATATCTAA
>CAZKGB010000539.1:0-1543 GCA_964551935.1 uncultured Lentimicrobiaceae bacterium
TGGGTGCCTTTGAGGTAACCGACAAAGGCGATATCGCCAGCTGGAAAATACCGGGCAAAATGGTAAAAGGTATGGGCGGTGCCATGGACCTGGTTGCTTCGGCAAAAAACATCATCGTGGCCACCACCCACACCGACCGTAAAGGAAATCCAAAACTAATTACGGAATGCACCCTGCCCCTTACCGGAGTTAACTGCGTAAAACGTATTGTTACCGATTTGGCAGTAGTAGATGTTACCCCCGACGGGTTCAAACTGCTTGAAAGAGCACCCGGCGTAAGTGTGGAAGAAATTGTGGAAAAAACCGGAGCACCTCTGATTGTTGAAGGTGATATTCCGGAAATGAAATTATAGTTTTATTGTTAACCTTTTAAACCAAACATTATGGACTCAGAATCAATGTTTCAAAGTATGGGATTAGGAGTAGTCCTGTTCTATCTCGCCATTATGGTAGTTTTCGTAATTGCCGAATGGAAAATCTACGAAAAAGGAGGTCAACCCGGTTGGGCTGTATTAATACCTTTTTACAACATTTATGTGCTATTAAAAATGGTAGGTCGTCCCGGCTGGTGGCTGTTACTTATGCTTATTCCCTTAGTTAACTTTATTGTAGGGATTATAGTGTTGAATGACTTATCGAAAAGTTTCGGGCAGGGAGTTGGCTTTACTTTGGGACTGATTTTCCTGTCACCCATTTTTATTTTACTGCTCGGGTTTGGTGATTATAAGTACATCGGGCCGGGTGCAACATTATAACCAGTATGTAGTCTTCTTTTTATAGTTATAGCAATTTTAACCAATTTTTGAAATTGCACGAATTCTCTTTAGAATTGTAGTTTATCTTTGCCGATAAATAAAAAAATTGAACAATGAAAAAACTATTATCATTTGTTATAGTGGTTCTGTTTGCTTTTAGTGCCTGTAACAGCCCAAAGCCCAAGGACACTGTTCCTGAAAAAGTAAAAGAAACATTTCAAAAACGATTTCCTCAAGCCAAAAAAGTAAAATGGGATAAGGAAAACAAAAACGAGTGGGAAGCCGAGTTTAAAATGAATAACCGTGAGTTTTCGGCTAATTTTAACGTGGATGGAACATGGAAAGAGACCGAATATGAAATTCAGCAATCTGAAATACCACCACTGGTAAAAGCTACCATCGATAGCCTTTTTACCGGTTACGAAATTGAAGAAGCTGCCGTTGTTGGTAACTCGGAAATAAAAGGTTTTGAAATTGTGCTCAAAAACGAAAAAGGAGCTATGATTGCCATCATTAGCCGCGATGGAAAAGTGCTTGAAAAAAGGAGCGCTGAAAAAGAGCACGAAGAAGAAGACAATAAAGAAGGAGACAAAGATTAAAAGCGGCGCTGCTTATTAAAGTATCTTTGCGCTGTGAAAAAAAGATTTTACAGCAAAAAAATTCAAATAGGTAATTTACTGATGGGCGGCGACTCCCCCGTGTTGGTTCAAAGTATGACCAACACTCCAACCGCTGACGTTGAAGCCACTGTTTCACAAATAAAGCAATTGGTTTCGGTAGGTTGCGAT
>CAZKGB010000540.1:0-1541 GCA_964551935.1 uncultured Lentimicrobiaceae bacterium
GTGGTTATTATCCCATTACAGTACTCCAATCGTTACGAAAAAAAGATAAAGAGCTGTTGCTTGAAAACAACCTGGTATTGTGTCGCGAGCTTGAACCTAACCGGCAAATACTGCGTGAACTCAATTTCAACGAAAGCTCTATTAAAAAAATTCTCAACGAAGCCGCTCACCTGATTTCTTAACAACAATTTATTATGAACGAACCTCTTTTTGGAAAAACATTATCCGAATTACAGGAAATCACCCAAACACTGGGATTACCCAAATTTACCGCTAAGCAACTTGCCGGGTGGCTCTATCAAAAACACGCTACCTCGTTCGATCAGATGACCAACCTGTCGAAAAAGGCAAGAGCCATGCTAACGGAGCAATATGAGATCGGTTTAACAAAACCCCTCACGGTTCAAACCTCTTCGGATGGCACCAAAAAGTACCTTTTTAAATCCGATTCAAAAGGTTTTATCGAAGCGGCCTATATTCCCGAAACCAAACGACATACCCTCTGTATTTCATCGCAGGTGGGCTGTAAAATGAATTGCACCTTTTGCGCCACGGGAAAACAGGGTTTTCAGGCCGACCTTACCGCTAAAGAAATTATCAATCAGATAGCCTCTATTCCGGAGCGCGACCAACTTACAAACCTGGTATATATGGGAATGGGAGAACCGCTCGATAATTTGGATGAAGTGTTAAAAAGTCTCGAAATACTAACTGCCGACTGGGGCTACGGATGGAATCCGAAAAAAATAACTGTTTCCACCATCGGTATTATCCCCGCCATGAAACGTTTTCTGGATGAAAGCACCGCTCATTTAGCGGTCAGCCTCCACAATCCGTTTGATGATGAACGGTCGGCTTTGATGCCTGTAAACAAAACTTATCCCGTAAAAGAAATTATCAACGAATTAAAAAAATACCCTTTCGACCGCAGCCGCCGGGTATCGTTCGAATATATTGTTTTTGGCGGCGTTAACGATTCACGCCGTCATGTTAACGAGCTGGCCCGCCTGCTCAATGGCATTAACTGCCGTATTAACCTTATCCGGTTTCACACCAATCCCGGTTCCGAACTTAACGGCACCGATGAGGAGAGTCTGATGGCCTTTAAAGAGGCACTCATCGCGAAAGGTATTGTTACCACCATAAGAGCCTCGCGCGGACAGGATATTGATGCGGCCTGCGGATTGTTAAGTACCAAAGAACTTTTGAAAAATCAGTAGCCGTTGCCGCTATGGATGAGATGAAAAAGCTTCTTACCAACCTCGCCGAAAAAGCCCGGCAGGCAGAGCCACAACACAAGGCGCTTGTTAAAAAGCTGAAAAAGAAAAAACCCAAAAACCTCGACAATACCGTTCATGCGTTGCACGAAGAGGTGTTTTCCGAAATCGACTGCCTGGCATGTGCCAACTGCTGCAAAACGCTCGGTCCGCGAATTACCGACCACGATATCGCCAGACTGGCAAAACACCTTAAGCTAAAACCGGGAAAATTTATTGAAAGTTATCTGCGGCTCGATGAAGACAACGACTACGTTTTTAAGG
>CAZKGB010000541.1:0-1541 GCA_964551935.1 uncultured Lentimicrobiaceae bacterium
TCCCGTCAGGATGCGGGCCTGCTTCGGGGTCGGGGTAATTTCTGTTTAAGTCAACATTGTTGGCATTGGTACGCGTTGCCCCGTAAACAGTATTGTTTCCACCGTGATAGGTGCCATCCGGATTTGCCAGCGGGTTTATCCAAATATCAATACTATCCACCAAATTAGTAACTTCCTGAATAACACCGTAATTTGATAGCAGGTAATCAATTAAATGGAGCATAAGCACATACCCTGTAACTTCGTCGCCATGCATAGTGGATGTGTACATAAATTCCGGCTCGTTCTGCGCACTATTCAAGTCGTTGTTGATGTGGATAAACAGTAATTCCCGCTCGCTGTTAAGGGTGTCAATACTGATTAGCTCACAAAGCGATGGGTAGTCGGTTTCAAACTGCTGCATTAAACTTACATAGGCTTCGTAGGTGGGGTAAAAATCCCAGCTATTTATCTCTCTTAAGTTGATATCATCCACCATTTTAGGCTGTTGGCGCATGGAAGGTGGTGTGAGAACTTTATAATCAAATCCCGTATCCAGAAATTTATTGAATTGTGCTTTATTGGCGTAAGCAATAATGCGATCAGTTTCAATTTTATCAACATAAACCAATTTTCCAACCTTCATGACGTCAGTCATCGGGTTGTTTGTGAGTATGTTAAAATAAACCTCACCCCGGGTATTCAAATAATCAAAAGCCTTGTTTTTTTCGCTTTGTTGTCCAAAACCTGACAGGGTGAAAACAATAAAAAAAGCAACAATAATAAACCGTTTCATGGTTAATAAAATATTTATTTGGAAGTAATAATCTTTTGCAAATGGACTTGAAGGGCTTTGTTTATTTTAACCATGGGAAGTCGGAGGTTGTTTTTAGCCAAATCCATTATGTTGAGTGCCGCCTTAATGCCGGCCGGATTACCATCGGCAAAAATAGCGTCGATAAACTCTAACAAGGAGAAGTGTATTTTTAAAGCCTGGTCGTATTTTTTAGCTTTTAACAGTCGTACCATCTCGGAATATTCTTTAGGGTATCCCATGGCGGCTACCGAGATAACACCATCCGCTCCCATGGTCATCATGGGAAACGTTAACGCATCATCTCCCGAAAAAACTTTAAAACCTTTTGGCCTGTCACGTAAAAGTTCCATTATTTGCCCCATATTTCCCGAAGCCTCTTTAACCCCTATTATGTTTTTAAAATCTTTGGCAAGACGAACGGTTGTTTCGGCCGAAATAGTGGAGCAGGTTCGTCCGGGTACATTATATAAAATAACGGGAACCGGGCTGGCACCGGCTATTAGTTTAAAATGGCTGTAAATTCCTTTTTGATTGGGCTTGTTGTAGTAAGGTGCCACCGATAAAATAGCATCAATGCCCTCAAAATCCAAACTTTTTATATAATCCACTATGGCATGGGTGTTGTTGCCACCACATCCAATAACAACGTTAAAAGATGATGAATTTTTAACTTTATTAGAAGGTTCTATATCATTAACAATAGAAGAAAAGAAAAAAGTAATAGAAGCAATTCCTAGACTTTCTA
>CAZKGB010000542.1:0-1518 GCA_964551935.1 uncultured Lentimicrobiaceae bacterium
GATACAGTGTCCGCCGACCATTCCCGGACGGAACGGCAGAAAATTCCATTTTGTTCCGGCAGCTTCGAGAACATCCAGAGTATCTATCCCCATAAGGTTAAATATTTTTGCCAGCTCATTGACAAATGCAATGTTTATATCGCGTTGCGAATTTTCAATAACCTTGGCTGCTTCCGCCACTTTTATCGACGGTGCCAGATGTGTTCCTGCTTTTATTATCTGTTTATAAAGCTCGTCAACTTCCTTGCCTGTTTCGGGAGTGGAACCGGAAGTCACCTTTTTAATGGTGGTAAGGGTATGTACCTTATCTCCCGGGTTGATACGCTCGGGTGAATATCCCACGAAAAAGTCTTTGTTAAACTTTTTACCCGAAACACGCTCTATCACCGGAATACAATCTTCTTCGGTAGCTCCCGGATAAACTGTTGACTCGTAAATTACTATGTCTCCGTTTTTGATAACCTTACCTGCCGTTTCCGAAGCACGTATTAAAGGTGTAAGATCGGGACGGTTGTTTTTATCTGTCGGTGTGGGAACTGCGATAATATATATTTCAGCTTCGCGTATTGCCTCAATATCCGTTGTCATCGTCAGATATTTGGCGGCAGCCAAATCTTCATCGGTGGTCTCCAACGTGGAATCGTGACCTCCGTTAAGCTCATCAACTCTGGCCTGATTTACATCAAAACCTATGACTTTTCTGATTTTTCCAAACTCTACGGCCAGGGGTAAACCTACATATCCGAGACCAATTACTGCTATGGTTTTCATATAAGCTTTTTATACTGTTTTTAAAGGAATTTATACTGATTTTTATGGTTCAAAATTTCGCGAAAGGGCATGGCGTAGCCCACTCAGGTACGTTGTCTTTTTGCGACAAGCTGAGAATCAGGCTTTTAAAAAAAGTCGTGTTAATCAATTAACACGACTGCTATTTTATGCTTCCCATAGTAAAAGATACTCTGTTTTGCTCTTTTTCGACAGGAAGTCTTCTATTTCATCTTCACCAAAAATAAGATATCTCACTTTGCGGCTGATCATTTTTTCCACTTTTTCTATCAACCGTGTGAGATATTCTTTATTGATGTCGCCAACCAGCAATAAATCAATAATATTGGAGTTTTTGCCCTTGGCAAAATCACCTACCAAATACACCTTTTTCAACATTCCCAAACCTGAAATAATCTCGTCAATCACCTTGTCGATGCCGAGATGTTTCAGTAAAATGCTGTGAATATCGTTGAAAAGGGGATGTTTGGTGTTGGCTGAAAAATATTTTTTATTACCGCTGGTTTCGGATTTCAACAATCCGGCATTTTCAAACTTGTTAAGCTCTACACGTATGGCATTAGACGACTCGTTAAACTCCTGTTCCAGATTCCTTAAATAGGACTTGGATTTGGAATTCAAAAAGAATTTTATCAATAACTTAATTCGTGTCTTATTAGTGATTAACGTGTCTAGCATTTACTATTTAGTTTGAGTAACAAAATTACTCAATTTTTGATTTTTCCAAAC
>CAZKGB010000543.1:0-1517 GCA_964551935.1 uncultured Lentimicrobiaceae bacterium
GTGCCCCTGTGGTTGGGTACAACTTTGAATATGAAAAAATGAAGGAACATGCGTTTTGCGGGTTTTTTCAACACCTTCGCGATAGAGTAATACCAACGATTCATAATCGCTGCAATTACCACGATAAAGCTCAAATCCGTTGGTTCCTTTCTCTTTTTGAAATCCTTTTAAAATTTCCGAGAGGTTGCTTTTTGTTGTTTGCCGGCTGTTGGGAACCGAAATACCCCAACCATCATCCCAAACCGACATAACCATGGGAACCTGTGTAACGCCGGCAGCATTAAGGGTTTCAAAAAAATGGCCTTCAGAAGTGGAGGCATCACCAATGGTTCCAAACGCTATTTCGTTTCCCTTTTTTGAAAAGTGAGTGTATTTATGGAGAGCTTTGTTGTTTTTAAAATACTTCGATGCCATGGCCAAACCCAACAATCGGGGCATCTGACTGGCAGTTGGAGAGCTGTCAGGCGACGAGTTTTTTTGTTCGGTCAGGTTCTTCCATTCGCCCTTTTCATCCAGACTTCTGGTCGAGAAATGGTTATTCATTAAACGTCCCCCGTTGGCAGGGTTGGCTTTAATATCCGTATCACCATATAGTTGAGCAAAAATTTCCTCCAGTGTCAACATTCCGGTAGCCAACATAAAGGTTTGGTCACGATAATATCCCGAACGCCAGTCGCCTTTTTTAAAAGTGCGGGCCATGGCCAGTTGAGGAATCTCTTTGCCGTCGCCAAAAATGCCAAATTTGGCTTTTCCGGTCAATACCTCACGCCGTCCCAACAGGCTGGCCTGGCGGCTTTCATTGGCAATTCGATAATCTTCAAGAATCTCGAATTTTGATAATTGTAATTTTTTAAGGATGTTATCTGCTTTGCTCATCTGCTAATTGACTTGTTTTTATAGAGTGGCAAAGGTAATTAAAAATAATTCTAAATAAAAGAGGTGTACCAATCAGAGTTGAGACCGGCTAAGGTAACAAGACGATGCCATCCGATAAAAAATCAGTAATATTGTAATATATTTTTTATTGTGTCGTCTAAATCAATGAAATGACCACAGAAGAGTTTAAGTCGGAGTTGTTACCTAAAAAGAACAAGTTGTTCAGATTGGCCATCTTCCTGTTAAAAAACAGGGAAGAAGCTGAGGATACGGTTCAGGAGATTTTTCTTAAGCTATGGGATATGAAAGAGAGTTTGGGAAAATACAACAATCTGGAAGCGGTAATGATGACCATGACTCGTAACCGGTGTTTGGACAAGCTTAAAACCAAACGCGAAAAATTCGGAAGTTTAAATGAAGGAATCAATAACCAACCCTATGTAAGTCCCATGGAGCATTCAATTCAGCAAGATATGGTAAAGCAGGTTAAACAGTTGATGAATCGTTTGCCGGAGCAACAGAAAACCATTCTTCACCTGCGGGATGTAGAAGGATATGAGTATCACGAAATTAAAGAGATTACGGGGTTTGAGCTGAACTACATCAGAGTTAATTTGTCGCGAGCAAGAAAATCGATTAGA
>CAZKGB010000544.1:0-1508 GCA_964551935.1 uncultured Lentimicrobiaceae bacterium
CTCTGGTTTTATTTCAAAAAATTCTCCCGTTGATGAAATGGTCAGTGCGATTCGTAACGTCATGGCGGGAAAGCGTTATCTGAGTACTGAAGTCGCTAATAACCTTGCATTTCAAGGTTTACCGGGTGCAAATGAGTCGCCTTTTGCCAAATTGTCGCAAAGAGAGTCTGAAGTTGTTAATTTAATTCTACAAGGTAAAAATATTCAGGAAATGGCTGAACTTTTAGTTTTAAGTGATAAAACTGTTAATACCTATCGTTATCGCTTGTATGATAAATTAAAGGTAAAGAATGATGTGGAATTAACCCATTTAGCGGTTAAATTCAAACATATTGATTATGGTCAGATGTGATTAGCCTGAATGGCATAAAGGCTGCTGCAGACCTTGAGACTAAGAACTCTATCAGTTACCACTCAGAAACCAGTGCTTTATTTTTTAAGATTTCAGACTCAAAAAAGCTGGAAATCAGCCATATTCAACCCCGGACTTTTTCCTTGATTAAAGCCATGGTACACGTATTCCACCCTTATTTTTTAGCCCAGCGACCTGTCTCCCTTTGGCAAGGTGCTTATGTAAAATATAAACAGGCAAAATTCATGTTGCAATCTGTTAGCGCAAAATATAACAAACCAGTGTTGGAATTAAATGTTTTGTAAGCGATTATGCCAGCCGGTATGTGTAAAAAGGGTGATGGCTGAATGATTGTTTTATGGACAGATGCATTAATTTTCTTGTTAGTGGCGACACTTTTTATTTTTAGCGTTCTGCTGAGAAACAAAGCACACTTGCAACGGCCCTTACAGAAAATTGCCTGCAGCAAAACAGCCATGATTTCCCTGCTGGTACTGGTTTTCTTTGTGCTCATCGGTTTGTTAGATTCTGTGCATTTCAAATCCAATGAAAACAGTACACACGAAATCATCAGTGTACTGGATTACTGGGCAAAACCCTTGCGGAACAATACTGAAAAAACGTATTCAGCACCTTTTTCCGCCTATTTATATAGTAAAGAAACCTTGGCATTGCCAGATGGGAGTCAGCAATGGGGATTTCCGCGTTTAAAATTTGGCGGCTCGCATTTGCAAAATCCTGACGCTGAATTGCTGTCCGATGTGCTAGAAAAAGCATTGTCTGGTTTTTGCAAAGGTGTAGGGCTAGTGATTTTGTGGGTTGTTTTACTCGCGTGGATTTTTAAAGGTCGAGATAAAAACCTGTTTAAAAATACCACTTTTAAAGCTGTTTTGGCGGTTTTTTTATTGTTGTTTTCCATCAGTTATATGTTGGTTGACTTATCTTCTTATTATCATGTGTTAGGAACGGATAAGGTTGGTGAAGATGTTTTTTATCAGGCAATCAAAAGTATCCGCACCGGTCTGGTGATTGGTTCATTAACCACCATGATCATGCTGCCGTTAGCCATTACCTTTGGTATTATGGCGGGGTTTTTCAGAGGCTGGGTTGATGACATTATCCAGTATATTTATACCACTTTAAATTCAATACCCGG
>CAZKGB010000545.1:0-1506 GCA_964551935.1 uncultured Lentimicrobiaceae bacterium
CTTCCACCGGCATTAAGTTTGAGATCATCTCTTTGGTAGTTTAAGGTAAGGTTCAGTCCGTAATAATCGTTATCAAGCCACTTTTGCCTAATCAGGTTGGTGCGGTTTATGGTATCACTGCCTATAAGGGTATCAGCCATTCCGTATTTCGAAAATTTCTGATTGTTTTTATAACTCTCGTAATAGCCCTTCCCTTTGGTGTAAAAAAGTGCCGAGGTTAAATTTAATGAAGAAGAAAACTGATGAGCGTAATGCAGCTGATAATAGTTTTGAAGGTAATTATCGGTTTGATTGTCGTAATAACCCAGGAAATTTCCGTTGCTGTCGTACATCTCGCCGGCGGGATTGTAGGTTGGATTATTTTCCAGGCTATCCTTCGGGACACCGTACCATGCCTGATAGGTCTTCTCTTTACCCAGCATCACAATGGCTTTTACAATATCCTTTTTTCCGTAATATCCACCGGCAAAATAGGCCGATTTCAAATCAGAAGTTGCCCGGTCGATATATCCATCCGATGAAATAACTGAAGCTCTTCCCGTGAAATTCCATTTGCCACCTAAAACACCGGTACCAAACTTTACAGCGTTCTTAAAGGTATTAAACGAGCCTCCTGAAAAGGCATATTCAGCATAAGGATCGTCGGAAAATCCATCGGTTTTAATGTTAATACTGGCACCAAAGGCCGCAGCACCATTGGTAGAAGTCCCCACGCCACGCTGTATTTGCATACTCTCCATGGAAGAGGCTAAATCGGGTAAGTCCACAAAGTAAACGGTGCTTGATTCAGGGTCGTTGACCGGAACTCCGTTTAAGGTTACGTTGATACCGGTTAAATCGGTACCACGAATACGGATACCCGTATATCCCACGCCTGCTCCGGCATCAGAGCTAACAACTACCGATGGGGTTTGAGTCAGCAAAAAGGGAAGGTCTTGTCCGAGATTTTCTTTGGCAATCTGTTTCTGATTCAGGTTGGTGTGCGAAGAGGGGGTCTCTTCCCCGGCGCGAAAAGCCGAAACAATAACCTCTTCACTAAAGTATGAAACAGGATTTAACTGAATTGTCAGCTCTTTATCACCTTTTACTAAAAGGTTTTTTTTGTAGGTGGAAAACCCAACATAGGAGACGACAAGTTGATGACTTCCCGTTTTAATGTTGCTAAAAAGGAATTCACCCTTCTTGCCGGAGGCTAAAGCCCCATCGTCGAGTTTAACGGTTGCACCCGGAAGCGGTTGCCCCGTTTTGCTGTTTAATATGAAACCGCTAACGGAAGCCTGGGCATAAATAAGGGCGGGCAAAACCGTAGCCAATATTGAAAGAAAAAGTATCTTTTTTACCATAACATTTTGATTTAACGAAACAAATCAACAAGGATAAATTAAACGGGTAAAACATGGATACTTACTTCTTCCCTGCGCCGGCATTACCCAGATCAGGTTCAAAGGGTTTGTTCTCAGCCCGTCATATTAAGGCACCCCTGTCGTGAATTATTCCGCAAAAATA
>CAZKGB010000546.1:0-1505 GCA_964551935.1 uncultured Lentimicrobiaceae bacterium
AACCTACGGGCAACCCGTTCTGTTCGGTCCCAACTTCAAAAAGTTTCAGGAAGCCCACGACCTCATTGATATTAAAGCAGGATATCCAATCTCAAACAAGGAAGAAACCCTGAAAATTATCAATTTGCTAATGGGTGATGATGCCCTTCGCACAGAGATTGGCAATAGAGCTAAAAAGTATGTTACCAATAATGCCGGGGCAACGGAAATCGTACTGAATAAAATCAAAGAGTTTATTGTTGAGTCGTCAACCGTCAACAAACTTTAATCCCCGTTTCATATTCTTCTTTTCATATCCGTTTGTTTACTATTTTTGCACCTCTTAAAAATAAAAACAATTACCGATGGAGATTCCCAGCAAATACAACCCTGCCCATACCGAAGACAAGTGGTACAGCTACTGGTTAGATAAAAAATATTTTCACTCCGAGCCTGACGATCGCGAGCCCTACACCATTGTAATTCCGCCTCCCAATGTTACCGGCGTATTGCACATGGGGCACATGCTCAACAACACGTTGCAGGATGTTATGATTCGCCGTGCACGGATGCAGGGAAAAAATGCCTGCTGGGTTCCGGGCACCGACCATGCCTCCATAGCCACCGAAGCTAAAGTGGTTAACAAACTCAAAGAGGAAGGAATCAAAAAGGAGGATATTGGCCGCGATAAGTTTTTGGAACATGCGTGGGAATGGAAAGAGAAACATGGCGGCATCATCCTGGAGCAACTAAAAAAGCTGGGCGCTTCGTGCGATTGGGACCGTACCAAATTTACCATGGATCCCGATTTGTACGAATCGGTCATTGATACCTTTATCGACCTTTACAACAAAGGGCTTATCTATCGTGGTGTGAGAATGGTTAACTGGGACCCGAGCGCCCAAACAGCCGTTTCCGACGAAGAGGTTATCCATAAAGAGGTTCCCGGAAAGCTATACTACCTGCGTTATCAGGTAGAAGGTGAAGAGGATTATATTACCATCGCCACCACCCGTCCCGAAACCATTTTGGGTGACACTGCCGTTTGCGTTCATCCCGAAGATGAACGGTTTAAAAAATTTCATGGCAAAAAGGTAATCGTGCCGTTAGTAAATCGTGCCGTACCGATTATTACCGATGAGTATGTAGATCGTGAGTTTGGAACAGGCGCCTTAAAAATTACTCCTGCCCACGACATCAACGACTACGAGATTGGCATCAAGCATAAGCTGGAGACCATCGATATTTTTAACGATGACGGAACCCTGAACGAAGCAGCTCAGCTGTTTGTGGGCAAAGACCGTTTTGTGGTTCAAAAAGAGATTATCCCGGAGCTGGAGAAAGCCGGCAATTTGGTTAAAATTGAAGACTACAACCACAACGTGGGTTTTAGCGAGCGAACCAACGCCGTTATCGAGCCAAAACTCTCGCTGCAATGGTTTCTGAAAATGCAGGACCTTGCCCAACCGGCGCTGGATGCGGTCATGAATGATGAAATCAAGTTTCACCCTGCCAAATTTAAAAAC